>DASZYM010000195.1:0-8560 GCA_035545355.1 Dongiaceae bacterium | reverse complement strand
TGGGGCCGGTCGTGGTCTACATGACCCTGACCGTGCCGGTGGTGATCCTGACCGAGAGCTTCATCAGCTTCCTCGGCATGGGCGTGCAGGAGCCGCAATCCTCTTGGGGCACCTTGGTCGCCGAAGGCTCCGGCAATCTCGAGATCGCGCCTTGGCAGGTCTACGGCCCCGGTTCCGTCCTGGCGATCACCCTGCTCGCCCTCAACTTCGTCGGCGACGGGTTGCGCGACGCCCTCGACCCGAAGGACCGGTGACCGCAAGCATGGCTGCCGTCCTCGACGTATCAGACCTGCGAACCACCTTCGCCACGCCGGAAGGCGAGGTGAAGGCGGTCAGCGGGGTCAACTTCGCCATCGGGCGCGGCGAGACCCTGGGCGTGGTCGGCGAGTCCGGCTCGGGCAAGAGCCAGATCTTCATGTCGGTGATGGGGCTGCTGGCGCGCAACGGGCGGGCCCAGGGCAGCGTCAAGTTCCACGGCCAGGAGATCCTCAACCTCCCGGTCGAGAAGCTGAACACGGTCCGCGGCGTGAAGATGTCGATGATCTTCCAGGACCCGATGACCTCGCTCAATCCCTACCTCACGGTCCGCAAGCAGATGACCGAGGTGCTGGTCCAGCACAAGGGCATGTCCGAGGGCGAAGCCGCCAGGCAGGCGGCCGATCTGCTGGAGCGGGTGCAGATCCCGAGCGCCAAGCAGCGGCTCAACATGTATCCGCACGAATTCTCCGGCGGCATGCGCCAGCGGGTGATGATCGCCATGGCCCTGCTCTGCGGGCCGGAGCTGCTGATCGCCGACGAACCGACCACGGCGCTCGACGTCACCGTGCAGGCGCAGATCCTGGAGCTGCTGGTCGGGCTGCAGCGCGATGTCGGCATGGCGATCGTGCTCATCACCCACGATCTCGGCGTGATCGCGCGGGCCGCCGACCGGGTCATGGTGATGTATGCCGGCAACATCGTCGAGACCGGCGCGGTGCGCGACCTCTTCAAGGATCCGCAGCATCCCTATACCGAGGGCCTGCTGGAATCGATGCCGCGCCTCAACGAGACCGAGGCCACGCGGCTGCAGACCATCGGCGGCCAGCCGCCCAATCTGCAGAACCTGCCGAGCGGCTGCGCCTTCCGCGACCGCTGCCGCTATGCGTTCGAGCGCTGCGTCACCGAGCGGCCGCTGCTCATGGAATTCGCCGCAGGAAGGAGCAAGGCATGCCACCTGCCGCATCTGTGACCGCCGCGCAACCGGCGCCGGCGAAGTCCGGTGCGCCGCTGCTGACGGTGCAGGACCTCAAGGTCTATTTCGAGATCGGCGGCAACAAGCTGCTGGGCAAGCCGCCCGGGATCGTGAAGGCGGTGGACGGCGTCTCCTTCGAGCTTCGCGCCGGCGAGACCTTGGGCCTGGTCGGCGAGTCCGGCTGCGGCAAGTCGACGCTCGGCCGCGCGGTGCTGCGCCTGCTGCCGATCCATGCCGGCCGCGTGGTCTGGCTGGGCAGCGATCTCGCCCGGCTCGAAGGCTCGGAGATGCGCGCCGTGCGGCGCGACATGCAGATCATCTTCCAAGACCCGCTGGCCAGCCTCAACCCGCGCATGACGGTGGGCGAGATCATCGCCGAGCCGCTGCAGACCTTCCAGCCGAACCTCGGCCGCGCGCAGATCCGCGAGCGTGTCAAGGCGATGATGGCCAAGGTCGGCCTGCTGCCGAACCAGATCAACCGCTATCCGCATGAATTCTCCGGCGGGCAATGCCAGCGCATCGGCATCGCCCGGGCGATGATCAACGAGCCCAAGCTGATCGTCTGCGACGAGCCGGTCTCGGCGCTCGACGTCTCGATCCAGGCGCAGATCGTCAACCTGCTGATGGACCTGCAGCGCGAGATGGGGATGTCGCTGATCTTCATCTCGCACAATCTCGCGGTGGTGAAGCATATCAGCCACCGCATCATGGTGCTCTATCTCGGCAAGATCATGGAGATCGCCGACCGCAACTCGATCTACAACGAGCCGCTGCACCCCTATACGATCGCGCTGAACTCGGCGGTGCCGATCCCCGACCCCGACGAGGAGCGCAACCGCTCGCGGATCGTGCTGAAGGGCGACATCCCCTCGCCGCTCAATCCGCCCTCCGGATGTCCGTTCCGGACCCGCTGCCCGCGGGCGACCGAGGTCTGCGCCCAGGTGATGCCGGACCTGGTCGCCGCCAAGCCCGGCCACCTTGTCGCCTGTCATCACGCGGACTATCCTCGCCGCAACTGAGGGATGGGGGACGCGGCGTGGGGGAAGGGGCGCAGACGATATCGATGGAAAGCGCGCCCCGCGCTCACGGCCGCACCCGGCTGCTGGCGGCCGGCGCGCTGGTGCTCGGCATCTTCGTCTTCTCGGTCCAGGACGTGATCCTCAAGGATTACAGCGCGACCTATCCGCTGACCGAGGCGGTCGCGATCCGCGCCGTCACCGCCATTCTCATCCTGCTCTATCAGATCAAGCGCCGGGAAGGATGGCGCAGCCTGCTGCCGCGCCGCTCCGGCCTGCTGCTGGTCCGCGGCGCCATCATGATGGTGGCCTATGGCGGCTACTACATGGCTTTCCCCGCGATGAAGCTCGCCGAGGTCGTGACGCTGTTCTTCATGGCGCCGATCTTCATCACGGCCCTCGCCCATCCGTTCCTCGGCGAACGCGTAAGGCTGGGGAGCTGGATCGCGGTGCTGGCGGGGTTCCTCGGCGTCATCATCACCTATTGGCCGAAGCTGTTCGGCGCCGAGGCCGAGCATGCCGGCGGGTTCGACTGGGCGATGCTGCTGCCGGTGATCGCGGCTCTGGCCTACGCGATTCCGCAATTGATGGCGCGGCGGATGGCGGCCTCGGCCTCCGCCTCGGTGATGGGCTTCTACCAGAGCATCATGTATCTGCTGGGATCGCTCGGCCTCGCCGGCCTGTTCTCGCTCGGCCATTTCGACCAGGCGAGCCTGCATCCCAGCCTCGCCTTCCTGATGCGCGACTGGGTCGTCGCCAACTGGACCGACATCCTCATCCTCGCCGCCTGCGGGCCGATCTCGGCGATCGGCACCGTGCTGCTCAGCCAGGCCTATCGCATGACGGAGGCGAACTTCGTCGCATCCTTCGAATATACCGGCATGATCTGGGCGGCGAGCTGGGGGTTCCTGGTGTTCGGCGAGGTGCCGGATCTCTACATGGCCGCCGGCGCCGTGCTGATCGTGGCGGCCGGGCTCTACATGCTGTTCTACGGGCGCAAGGAGGCCGCGTAGCTGCTAAGCCGCTGATCCGGGTTTATAAATCCGGCGCGGTGATCTCCATCACAAGGATGGCCTCCAGCCTGAACGCGGGCGATCGGCGGACCGACTGACTGGGTATCCGGGCCAGACGGCCGGGCAACGCAAGGATGGAGATCGTCATGACCACCAAGCAGCAGGATCGTAAGACCGAAACCACCGAGCTCACCGAGACCGAGCTGAATCAGGTCGCGGGCGGCATCATCGCCGTTCTGCAGCAGAACCCGCAGATGGGCGACGGCAGCGTGCGCCCGGTGGCGGCGCAGAGCCAGCACTCGACCTTCGGGATCTTCGGGATCTAAGCGCTCGCGCTTTCGGGCTTAAGTGCGGCCGGCGGTTCTCGCAATCGCCGGCCGTGTTGTTTTTGGCGGGTGCGCGCGCTGGATCTTCCGTCGACGCGATCCCGGCAAGCGTCACGGCTGGCGAGACGCAGACTTGCGGCCAAACCCCGCCCTACTCCGCCGCCCTGTCGAATTGCAGCGCGGCCAGGCGCGCGTAGAGCCCGCCCTGTCGCGAGAGCTCCGCATGGGTGCCGATCGCATCGACGCGGCCGTGATCCATCACCAGGATGCGGTCGCATTTCAGGACGGTCGCCAGGCGATGCGCGATCACGATCGTGGTGCGGTCCTGCATCACCTCGTCCAGCGCCTTCTGCACCACGCGCTCGCTCTCGGCATCGAGGGCGCTGGTCGCCTCGTCGAGCAGCAGGAGCGCGGGGTTGCGCAGGATCGCCCGCGCGATCGCAATGCGCTGGCGCTGGCCGCCGGAGAGGCGCACGCCGCGCTCGCCGAGGAAGGTGTCGTAGCCTTGCGGCAGCCGCTCCAGGAACTCCTCGGCGTGGGCGGCGCGGGCGGCGGCCTTGATCTCGTCGAGCGTCGCGTCGGGGCGGCCGTAGCGGATGTTCTCCAAGGCGCTGGTCGAGAAGATCACCGGATCCTGCGCGACCAGGCCGATATGGCGGCGCAACTCCTCGGGCGCCAGGTCCTTGAGGCCGACGCCGTCGAAGGTCACGCGCCCCTGATCCGGATCGTAGAAGCGCAGCAGGAGCTGGAACACCGTGGTCTTGCCCGCGCCCGAAGGGCCGACGATGGCGACCTTCTCGCCCGGACGCACGGCGAGGGTGAAGCCGTCGAGCGCGCTGGTCTCGGGCCGTGACGGGTAGCGGAAGGTCACGTCCTCGAAGCCGACGGCGCCGCGCGTGGGCACCGCCATCGGCTTTGGTGAAGCCGGCGCGACGATGGTCGGCCAGGTGTTCAGCAGCTCCATGATGCGCTCCATGGCGCCGGCCGCGCGCTGCAGATCGGCCATCACCTCGCTGACCGCGCCGACCGAGCCGGCGACCACGATCGCGTAGAAGACGAACTGGGTGAGCGCACCGCCGGAGAGCCGCGCGCCCACGACGTCATGACCGCCGATCCACAGGATGGTGCTGATCGAGCCCAGCACCAGCACGATCACCACCGCGGTCAGGATGGCGCGGGCGCGGATGCGCTTCATGCCGGTGGAGAAGGCCTGCTCGACGCGATCGGCGAAGGCGCGCCGGTCGAGGGTCTCGTGGGAATAGGCCTGCACCGCGCGGATGCCGTAGAGCGCCTCCGCCGCGTCGGCCGAGACCTCGCCGATCTTGTCCTGGGTCAGGCGCGAGAGGTAGCGCACGCGCCGCCCGTAGGTGACGATCGGCAGCACCACGATCGGCACCACCAGCAAGGTGAGGCCGGTCAGCTTCGGGCTGGTGGCGACCAGGCCGACCAGGCCGCCGATCACCAGGATGGTGTTGCGCAAAGCGACCGATACCGACGAGCCGATCACGGTCTGGATCAAGGTCGTGTCGGTGGTGAGGCGCGAGACCACCTCGCCGGTGCGCGTCACCTCGAAGAAGCCGGGCGAGAGGCCGATGATGTGGTCGAAGACCGCGCGGCGCATGTCGGCGACGACGCGCTCGCCGACCCAGGAGACGAGATAGAAACGCGCCGCGGTGCCGCCGGCGAGCAGCACCGCGACGGCGAAGAGCGCCAGCACCGCCTTGTTGAGGACGGCGGGATCGCCTTCGCCGAAGCCCTGGTCGATCAGGAACTTCAATCCGGGGCCGAGCGCCAGCACCGTGCCGGCGGCGACCAGCAGCGCGACGGTCGCGCCGATCGCCTGCCAGCGATAGGGCCGCATGAACCGGATGATATCGGCCAGACGGCCGAAGTCGCGCGACTTCGGCCGGTCGCCGGCCGTGCCGGGAATGGGGTTCGCCACGATCCGCCTACTCGGTCAGGCGCACCGGCTCGCCGATAGCATCGGCGAGCTCGTCGGCGAGCAGGCGGTGGAGATTGGGGCGAGCGTCCTCGACCACCCGGGTCGAGATCCAGCCGGCCTCGGCGTCATGGGCGAAATGCCAGGCGCCGCTCTTGGGCGAGGAAAGCCAGATTTCCCGGTTCGGCCGGTGCTTGTTGACGAGATAGCTGCCGACATCCGGCAGCTCGACGGTCAGGATGCCGCCCTCGAGGTCGATCTCGGCGTCCGGGAGCTGGTCTTCGAGGGCTTCCATCAGGTGCTGGATGACCCGGTCGGCCATTCGGTCGAAATCGCGTTCATCCATGGATTTAAGGGCCTGTTGAGGGGGGCAGCGGCGGGCCTTGATTTAGTGCCTTCGGCCGATCGCCGCAATGCCAGGTAAGGTCGCAGGCCAGGCTTGTGCGAGGCGTTAACCTTTGAACCGGCCGGGGTTGCGCGGGACCGCCGAGGTGGTTATAACCCCCGCCAATTCCGATCGGAGCTCGCCATGAAAGAGAAGATCCATCCCGACTACCATGAGATCACCGTGATCTCGACCGATGGTAGCCAGTTCAAGACCCGCACGACCTGGGGCAAGGCCGGCGACACGATGACGCTGGAAATCGATCCCAAGTCGCACCCGGCCTGGACCGGCGTGCATCGCCTGATCGACAGCGGCGGTCAGCTCGCCAAGTTCAACAAGCGCTTCTCGGGCATCGGCCTGAAGAAGAGTTAAGCCGTTCCGTCGTTCGGATGGCTTAAGAGGGCCGCTTCTGCGGCCCTTTTCGTTGCGTCTATTGCGGGCGGCCGGGAGATGCCGCCGTCACGCTGCTTTCGGCGCGCGCGGTCGCCTGGTCGTCCAGACGCGCGATCCTCAGATAGAGCGAATGGCTGCGGGCCAGCAGGCTCTGCAATTCGTCGGGCAGGCGCTTGGCCGCCTCTGAGCTGTCCTTGCTGCAGAGATCGCGGCCGCCCAGGCGGCGGTCGGGCTCGGTCGCCTCGCTCAGCGACATCTCGCCGGCATGGACCGCGCGGTGGGTCAGCAGCCAGGCCAGCACCTGGGTCAGCCGTGCCACCAGCCGCATGGTCTCCATGCTGTTGGTCAGCCCCTGCTCCAAATCCATTTTCTGGCTTTCGGACTCGGCCCGATCCGTCAGATAGCGTCGGGATTCGGCCAGGAGGCTCATCGCCTCAAGCATGGTCCGGTCAAAGAACTCGATATTGGCCATCCGATTTCAGATGCCTTTTCAATCACTTCCGGTTCGGCTTGCGCTGCCCGAATGCGCCCGCTGAGCGCCCGAAGCCGAACCAAGGGGCCAAACCCGGCCCCCTCCAGGTAGGTTGCATGACAAGGATTAACAAAGCTTTCCGGCCGGGCAAAGACCGCGCCTTGGTAAAGCACGGGAACTTGACGGAATCCCCACGCCTTCCCACATCCCCGCTGTGCCGACGGCGCCCCTGAGGGCCGCGGCCGCCGAAGAGCCGACCCGCCGGGTGGCTCGAAGATTTCCATGTTGCTCATAGGAGGATATGGCTATGCGTACTTACGATCTCACTCCCCTGTTCCGCTCTTCCGTGGGTTATGACCGGCTGGCGCGCCTGATGGACACCGCGCTGCGCGCCGAGGACAACGCCCCGACCTACCCGCCCTACAACATCGAACGGACCGGCGAAGACACCTACCGCATCACCATGGCGGTCGCGGGCTTCAACGAATCCGAGATCGAGATCGTCCAGCAGGAGAACGCGCTGACGGTCGTCGGCAAGCAGGCGAAGGAAGAGGCCCCGAAGAACTTCCTCTATCGCGGCATCGCCGCGCGTCCGTTCGAGCGGCGCTTCGAGCTCGCGGAATACATCCGCGTCGGCGGCGCCACCCTCGAGAACGGCCTGCTTCATGTGGAGCTCGTCCGCGAGGTCCCCGAGGCCGTGAAGCCGCGGCAGATCAAGATCAACGGTTCGGCCAAGGCCGAGCAGCCGAAGGTCGAGAACAAGGCCGCCGCGTAACCTGAGATCGCTCACCGATCTTGCGCGCCCGCCGGAGCGATCCGGCGGGCGTTTCTATTGGGCGAGAACGCGGTCGCGCATCGCGGCGGTGACGGCGTCGGGCGCTTCCGACATCACCATATGCCCGACATCGGGCAGCAGCCGCGTCTCGGCCTTGAGCTTCGGGGCGAAAGCCATCGCCGCTTTCGCCGGGGTCATGCGGTCGGTCGCGCCCTGCAGCACCAGCACCGGGCAGCCGATCCGCGCCGCCGCCGCTTCGGCATCGCCATAGGCGTTGCAGGCCGCGAGGTCGGCATGGAGCGTGCCGGCCGGCGCCCGCTGCAGCAAGCGCAGCCCCAGCGGCAGCATGGCGAGGCCTGGGACGCGATTGCCGCCGATCTCGCCCGCCGCGCCGAAGCCCCAGCTCGCGATCAGCAGCGCGGCCTGCGGGTCGTTGCGCCTGGCGGCGTCGAGCAGGTCGGGATGCACCGGCATCTTCGGCCCGAAGCCGATCAGCACCAGCGCGCGCACGCGATCCGGCGCCTGGCGCGCGATCTCGAGCCCGATCAGCGCGCCCATGGAATGGCCGACGATGGCGGCGCGCTTCACCTGCTGCGCGTCGAGCAGGCGCAGGCTCCACTGCGCCATCTCCGCGATGCTGCCGAGCGCCGGCCCGGCGGACTTGGTGTGACCGGGCAGATCGGGTGCCAGCGCCGCACCGCCGTGATGCGCGACGTAGCGCGCCGGCAAGGTCCACACGCTGTGATCCATGCCCGCGCCGTGCAGGAACAAGGCCGCCGGGCGATCGCTGCGCACCGGCTGGCCGCCGGTCGCGACGAAGACCGCGCGGCCGTCCACCTCGATCTGCATGGCGCTCACGCCTTCTGCGAGGCGCGCAGCGCCTGGCCGAGATCGTCGAGGATGTCGCTCACGTCTTCGAGGCCGACCGAGAGGCGGATCAGCTCCTCGCCGATGCCGGCGGCTTTCAGCGCCGCTTCGTCGAGCTGGCGATGGGTGGTGCTGGCGGGATG
>DASZYM010000194.1:0-2356 GCA_035545355.1 Dongiaceae bacterium | reverse complement strand
CAGCGAAAGATCGTGTTCGAGCGCGCGGGTATCGGCGTCCTTCGCCGCCTTGGCCGCGGTCTTGGGACCGCGGAATTTCGGGCGCTTCTTCTCGCGCTTCACCAGGTCTTCGACCTGGCGCACGTTGAGCCCCTTGGCGACGATCTCCTGCGCCATCGCTTCGGGATCGAGCGCGCCGAGCAGCGCGCGGCCGTGGCCTTCGCTCAGGCGCCCGTCGCCGAGCATGCTGCGCACGATCGCGGGGAGCTCGCGCAAGCGCAGGAGATTGGCGATCGAGGAGCGGCTCTTGCCGATCTTCTCGGCCAGGATCTCCTGGGTGTAGCGGAACTCGCTCATCAGGCGGCCATAGGCTTCGGCCTCCTCGATCGGCGTCAGGTCCTGGCGCTGCACGTTCTCGACCAGCGCGATCTCCAGCGTCTCGCGGTCGTCGAAATTGCGCTCGATCACCGGCACTTCGTGGAGCTGCGCCAATTGCGCGGCGCGCCAGCGGCGCTCGCCGGCGACGATCTCGAGCCCGCCTTTGCCGGGATCGGGACGGACCAGGATCGGCTGCAGCACGCCGTTCTCGCGGATCGACTGCGCGAGCGCGTCGAGCTCGTCCGGATCGAACTTGCCGCGCGGCTGGTACTTGCCGGGATGGAGATATTCGATCGGCACGTTGCGCTGAGCCGAGGGCTCCAGCGCCGCCTCCTCGCCGCCCAGAAGCGCGGAGAGGCCGCGGCCGAGATGCGGTTTCTTCGACATCGCTTTACGCGGCGCTGAGCGAGCGGCCGGAAAGGCCATGCTCGCGCTTCAGCAATTCGCCGGCGAGGCGGACATAGGCCTGGCTGCCGGCGCAGCGGATATCGTAGAGCAAAGCCGGCTTGCCATGGCTCGGCGCCTCGGCGACGCGCACGTTGCGCGGGATCTCGGTCTCATAGACCTTGGCGCCGAAATGCGCGCGCACGTCGGAGGCGACCTGCTCGTTGAGGCTCGAGCGCTTGTCGTACATGGTGAGCACGACGCCCTGGATCTCCAGCACCGGGTTGAGCGAGCGCTTCACGCGGTCGATGGTGCGCATCAATTGCGAGAGGCCTTCCAGCGCATAGAACTCGCATTGCAGCGGGACCAGCACGCAATCGGCGGCGACCATGGCGTTCAGCGTCAGCAGGCTGAGCGAAGGCGGGCAGTCGATCAGGATGAACTCGTAAGGCAGCGGCTCCTGGGTCGCCGCGCGCGCCAGCGCATCGCGCAGACGATATTCGCGGCGGTCGAGATCGATGAGCTCGATCTCGGCGCCGGCGAGGTCCGGCGTGGTCGGCACGATCCACATGTTGGGCACAACCGTGGGTTGTGTCGCGGCGCTGAGACTCGCGCCGCCCACCAGGACCTGGTAGGAGCCGAGGCGGCGCTGCAGGCTGCTGATGGCAAGGCCGGTCGAGGCATTGCCCTGGGGATCGAGATCGATGATCAGGGTGCGCCGGCCGCAGGCGGACAGAGCCGTCGCCAGATTGACGGCGGTCGTGGTCTTGCCGACGCCGCCCTTCTGATTGGCGATGGCGATGATGCGGGGCGCGCCGGGGATTCGCCCGGAATCTGGGGAGTCCGCCGCTGCTGGAGTGGGCTGGTCGCTCACGTCTGGACCCGTCTCTCGAGATGGGACAATCGGAGAATGAGCCCGGTGGAATCGGTGATGCTCCGGCGGCGCTCGGTAACCATTTTCCAGACTCTTTCGGCGGCGGTCAATTCTTCATCGGCCTTGCCGCCCTTGGGAAAGAGTAAAACCGTGTCCGGACCGACGAAGGGCGCCGCCCAGTCGAGGAGCTGGCCGAGGTCGGCGAGCGCCCGCGCGGTCACGGTGCCGGCGGTCCAGGCCTTGGTCGCCTCGATCCGGGCGCAATGGATCGTGACCCGATCGGCGCAGCCGGTGGCCCGGGCGGCCTCGCCCAGGAAGGCGGCCTTGCGCTGGTCGGATTCGATGAGCCGCGTCGGACGGCCGGAGAGGATCGCCAGGACCAGCCCGGGGAAGCCCGCGCCGCTGCCGAGATCGGTGATGCCGCCATCGCCGGCATCCGGCTCCCCGAGCAGCGGCAGGAGCTGAGCGGAGTCCAGGAAATGCCGGCGCCAGAGATCGTCGAGCGTGGCGCCGGAGACCAGGTTGATCGCCTTCTGCCACTTCCTCAAGAGCGCGGCATAGGCCTCGAGCCGGGAAATTGTTTCACGTGAAACATCGGGGTCGAGCGCTTGTAATGCCTGGAGAAATTCCTCCGGCCCCATCGGTCTTGGCATCGAGATCTCAGGCCGCGTTGCGGCGGCGCACGTGGCGCAGGAGGGCGACCAAAGCCGCCGGGGTCATGCCCGGGATCCGGCCCGCGGC
>DASZYM010000193.1:0-3230 GCA_035545355.1 Dongiaceae bacterium | reverse complement strand
GGCCCGTCGCAGGAGCTGCTGGAAAACGTCAAGGCGGCGCTGAACGAAGCCGATATCGCCCAGGTCGAGGCGCTGATCGAGCCGCTGCACCCGGCCGACGTCGCCGACCTGATCGAGCATCTCGATCCCGAGGAGCGGCGGCTGTTCCTTGAGATCACCCGCCATGTGATCGAGCCCGAGACCATCTCCCATCTCGAGGATACGCTCCGCGACGAAGTGGTGGACACGATGCGGCCGGAAGAGTTGGCCGAGGTCGTGACCGAGCTCGACACCGACGACGCGGTCGACATCCTGGAGGACCTGGAGCCTGACCGGCAGCAGCAGGTGCTGGAAAGCCTGCCGCAGGAGGAGCGCACCGCGCTCGAAGAGGGCCTCACCTATCCCGAGGACAGCGCCGGCCGCCTGATGCAGAAGGAGCTGGTCGCGATCCCGCTGCACTGGACCGTCGGCGAGACCATCGACTACCTGCGCAGCGCCAAGGACCTGCCGGACGACTTCTACAGCCTCTACGTCGTCGATCGGATGAACCGGCCGGTCGGCTCGGTGCCGCTGAGCCGCGCCATTCGCAGCCCGCGCCCCACCAAGGCGACCGACATCATGGAGACCGAGCTGCGCCTGGTCCCGGCCGATACCGACCAGGAGGCGGTCGCCTATCTGTTCCGGCAATACGCCCTGGTCTCGGCGCCGGTGGTCGATGCCGCGGGGAAGCTCATCGGCGTCGTGCATGTGGACGACGTGGTGCGCGTCATCGACGAGGAGGCGGAGGAGGACCTGCTGAACATCGTCGGCGTCGGCGACACCGACTTCCACGACCCGCCGCATACCACCGCCTTCCGGCGGGTGCGCTGGCTGGTGGTGACCCTGATCAACACCATGATCGCCTCGTTCGTGATCTCCCGCTTCGAGGACACGATCGGGCAGTTCCCGTCGCTCGCGATCCTGATGCCGATCACCGCGGCGATGGGCGGCAATGCCGGCGTGCAGGTCATCACCGTGACGGTGCGGGCGCTCGCCACCAAGGACATCACGCCGTCGAGCGACGTCGTCCGGATCATCGGCAAGGAGCTGCTGGTCGGCTTCATCAATGCCTGCGTCTTCGCGGCGATCCTGGGCACGATCGGCACGCTCTGGTTCGGGCAGGTGAAGATCGGCCTGGTGCTGGCGGGCGCGATGATCTTCAACATGGTCTGGGCGGGCTTCGCCGGCACGGTCATCCCGCTGGTCATGAATCGCCTCGGCTTCGATCCCGCGACCGGCGCCGGGCCGTTCCTCACGACCACGACCGATTGCATCGGCTTCTTCTCCTTCCTTGGCCTCGCGACGCTGATCCTCAGGTAGCTCATGCCGAAACCGATCGAGTTCTGGTTCGACTTCTCCTCGCCCTACGGCTATCTCGCCTCCTATCGCATCGATGCGATCGGCCAGGAGTTCGGCCGCGACGTGTTGTGGCGGCCCTATCTGCTGGGTGCGGTGTTCAAGGCCAGCGGACAGAGCCCGTTGGTCTCGCAACCGATGAGAGGCCCCTACCATGTGAAGGACATGCAGCGGACGGCGCGCAGGATGAACGTGCCGCTGGTCCTGCCGGACGGCTTCCCGATGGCGACCATCGCGGCGGGCCGGGCCTTCTACTGGCAGGAGGCGAGCGACCCGCGCCGCGCCAGGGATTTGGCCAAGGCGCTCTACCGCGCCGCCTTCGCCCAGGGGCGCAATATCACGAGCAGCGAGGCCGTGGCCGAGGTGGGCAAGGAGCTCGGCATCGATCCCGTGGCGCTGGCAGCCGGCATCGGCGCGCCGGCGGTCAAGGAACGGCTGAAGGCCGAGACCGACCAGGCGATCGCCCGCGGCATCTTCGGCTCGCCCTTCATCCTGATCGACGGCGAGCCGTTCTGGGGCAACGACCGGCTCGACGACGTCCGGGAATGGCTGAAGACCGGCGGCTGGTGAGCGCCGGCGTTATTGCGGAACGAAAAGTGTACAGTCTGGGGACTTTCCGATGTGTCGCGTCAAGCGGCGGCCTCGCGCGCGGCGGCCTTCGGCGGTTCGAGCGCAGCGGCGATCGCCTGCTCGACCCGCTCCAGCCAGATGAATTCCAGCGCCTGACGCACCTGTTCCGGGATGTCTTCGAAATCCCGGCGGTTGCGGGCCGGTAGCATCACGCGCTTGATGCCGGCGCGGTGCGCGGCGATCACCTTTTCCTTGATGCCGCCGACCGGGAGCACCAGGCCGCGCAGGCTGATCTCGCCGGTCATGGCGGTGTCGCTGCGGATCTGACGATCGGTCATCAGCGAGACCAACGCCATGAACATCGCGACGCCGGCGCTGGGCCCGTCCTTCGGCGTCGCGCCCGCCGGGACGTGGATGTGGATATCGGACTTCTGCAGCCGGTCGAGATCGATCGCGAGATCGATCGTGCCGCTCTTGGCGAGACTGAGCGCCGCCTGGGCGCTCTCGCGCATCACGTCGCCGAGCTGGCCGGTCAGGATCAGCTTGCCGCTGCCATGGGGCAGCAGGGTCGCCTCGATGAACAGGATGTCGCCGCCGACCGGGGTCCAGGCGAGGCCGGTCGCAACGCCCGGCACGCTGGTGCGCATCGCCACCTCGTCCTCGAAGCGCGGCGCGCCGAGGATCGGCTGCAGGTCGCCGCGGTCGAGCCTGATCGTGCCCTGGTCGCCCTGCGCGATCCGAACCGCGGCATGGCGCAAGACCTTGCCGATCTCACGCTCCAGATTCCGCACCCCGGCCTCGCGGGTATAATGATCGATGATCTCGCGGATCGCGTCGTCGGTGATCTCGACCTGGCCCTCCCGGATTCCGTTCGCCTCCATCTGGCGCTTGACCAGATAGCGTCGCGCGATCTGCAGCTTCTCTTCCGCGGTATAGCCGGCGAGGCTGATGATCTCCATGCGGTCGCGCAGCGGGCCGGGGATGGTGTCGAGCTGGTTGGCGGTGGTCAGGAAGGCGATGCGGCTGAGGTCGTAGGGTACGCCGAGATAGTTGTCGCGGAAGGTGTTGTTCTGCTCGGGATCGAGCACTTCGAGCAAGGCGGCCGCGGGATCGCCCTGGATGCCGGAGCCCAGCTTGTCGATCTCGTCCAGCATCATCACGCAATTGCGCTGGCCGGCCTTGCGGATCGCCTGGATGATGTTGCCGGGGAGCGCGCCGATATAGGTGCGGCGGTGGCCGCGGATCTCGGCCTCGTCATGCACGCCGCCGAGACTGACGCGCACGAA
>DASZYM010000192.1:0-2210 GCA_035545355.1 Dongiaceae bacterium | reverse complement strand
TCGCCGTCGCCGAGAAGCCGAGCGACAGCGTCCCCGCCGGCACGATCTGGCGATAGAACGTGGTGCCGCTGGCGAACGGATAGACCCGCTCGAAATTCGTGAAGCCGACGGGATCGATCGGCAGCAGGCCCTGCAGGCGCTTGAACAGCGCCGAATAGTCGTTGCCGGGAAGGTCGGTGTAATAGAGCGCGACCGGCCGCGCCGCCTCGCGCTTGCGGATCTCGGCGATCAGCGCGCGATGGAGATCGATCGAGGTGCCGCCGTCGGCGCAGCCGTAATCGGCGACCGCGAAGGGCGTCGCCGCATCGGCGAGCGCGATCGCGCGTGCCGCTTCGAGCACCAGATCGGTCGCGGCGTCGATCACCGTCTTCGCGCCGATCGTGTGAACGCTGTAATAGCCCGCGCCGCGCATCGCGATTCCGGCGCTGGATTTCGCTTCGACTGCCGCCATCTGCTGCCCTGTGATGCTTCCGTTTCTTCGCGCCATACTAGGACGGTCTTGCGGCGCTTGGATATTCCTTGTCGCAAGGCACGCCGCCGGATTCGATATTCCTATTTGAATACATCGCCTTATCCTTGATTTGCCGCGTCGCCTTCGCCAGACTTTACGGCAAGGACCTGCCGCAGCTTCACATCAGAGAGCCAGAACCAACCGGACGGCAGGCCGACGGGACGGAGATGCTCTTTTCTTACGACCCGATGCTGGTGGGTGCGTCGGTGCTGGTCGCCATCATGGCGTCCTTCACCGGGTTGCGGCTGGCGGGCGATCTGGGCTCGCTGCCCCTGCCTGCCCGGCGGATCCGGATCGCCGAGTCCGCCTGCGCGCTCGGCGGCGGGATCTGGTCCATGCATTTCGTCGGCATGCTGGCGCTCAGGCTGCCGGTCTCGATCAGCTACGACGCGTTGCACACGTTGAGCTCTGTGCTGGTCTCGATCCTGATCACCGGTCTCGGACTCTCTTTCGTCCACATGGGCGAGAAGCAGCTCTGGCGCACGGTCGTCACCGGCACGCTGATCGGGCTCGGCATCGTGACCATGCATTACATCGGCATGCAGGCGATCGGCGGGAACTGCCTGGTCTCCTACGCGCCGGCGGGGATCTTCCTCTCCACCGGCATCGCGATCCTCTCCTCGATCGCGGTGGTGCAGATCGCCTATCGCCGCCGCACCGTGCTGCAGCTCTCGCTGGCGGCGGTGCTGCTCGGGATCACCATCTCCAGCATGCATTACACCGCGATGGCCTTCACCCGCTTCATCCCCGCGAGCGAGCTGATCGCGCTCGCCCAGCCGGTGATCAAGGACGGCTATCTCGCGCTGATCGTGGCGCTCGCGGCCTTCGTGGTCTGCGGCCTGTTCCTGCTGACCGCGCTGCCCTTGCCGAATGCCGGCCTGGTCGCGGCGGGGGCGCCGCTCCCGGTGATGGACGCGCCGGCCTTGCCCGAGCCGGAGACCGACATTCAGCTCGCGGTCCAGCCGGCGAAGCCGGCCGAGCCGGAGCGCATCCGACTGCCCTATGAGCAGAACGGCCTGACCTTCTTCGTCGATGCGACGCGCGTGACGGCGGTCCAGGCCGAGGGCCATTACACGCGGCTCTACCAGGGCCAGGAGAACCACTTCTGTCCCTGGTCGATCTCCAAGGTCGAGGAGCACGTGGTGGGCCGCAGCTTCATGCGCACCCATCGCAGCTTCCTGGTCAACCTGGAGCACGCGCGGGCCTTCCAGCGCAAGCACGACAAGGTCTATCTCGTCGTGCCCGGGCCGGAGGAGAACCTCGTCCCCGTCAGCCGCGGCCACGTGGCCGAGGTCCGGAAGGCGCTGGGGATCTAGGCTCTAACCGCCGAAATATTGCGGCCGGTCGATATCGGCGATGAGGCCGGGCTGCGTCGGCGCCCAGCCCGTCGCCTTGCGCGTCTGCTCGCTGGAGGCGAGGTTGTCCATCGCCGCGAAATGCGCGAACCAGGTGAAGTGCTGCGCCGCCTCTTCCTTCGACTTCGAGACCACCGGGATGCCGAGCCGCCGGCCGATCACCGTCGCGATCTCCTTGAACGGCACGCCGGTCTCGGCGACGGCGTGATAGCGCCGCGGGCCCGGATTCTGCTCCAGCGCCAGCCGGTAGAGGCGGGCCGCGTCGAGCCGGTGCACCGCGGGCCAGACATTGCCTCCCTCGCCGATATAGGCCGAGGCGCCCTTCTCGCGGGCCATGGCGATCA
>DASZYM010000191.1:0-4686 GCA_035545355.1 Dongiaceae bacterium | reverse complement strand
TGGATGCCGGCGCCGTCGCCGGTCTTGCCGTCCGCATCGACGGCGCCGCGATGCCAGACCGCCTTCAGGGCTTCGACGCCTTTCAGCACCACCTCGCGCCGCGGCTGGCCGTCGAGCGTGCAGATCAGGCCGACGCCGCAGGCATCGTGCTCCTCGGCCGGATCGTAGAGGCCGTGCGCGGCGAGATATGCGAGGTTGCGGCGATGGAGGTCGAGTTCGTTCTGGCTCATGGCGGAAACTCCGGTGAAAACGGGCGGCGTCAGATCGGGGTCTGCAGCCCGCGTTTTCGGAATTCGTCGGAATAGGCTTTCAAGGCATCCAAAGCGAGCGAGCGCCCCTCCGCCTGCGCGAAGGTGGACATCTCCGCCATCATCCCGGGCAGCTCCTGGACCAGCTTCTTGCCGACCGGCGACTGGTAGAAGGCCACGAGCTGGCCCAGCTCGTCGGTGGTGAAATGCTTGGCGTAGAGCAGGGCGGATTCATGCTCCAGCTCCGGCAGGCTCTCCTGCATCTTCGGCAGGACATAGTTCTTCATGACGTCGTCGACGTCCGCTTCCTTGCCGGGATTGGCCTTCTCGATCATCTCGGTCAGCAGCGGCCCCATCCGGTCGAACATCTGAGTCATGACCTTCTTCGACCCGGCCAGATCGAGGAGCTCCGAGCTCAGCTCGATGGCCTTGGGATCGATGTTGTCGTCCTGGGCACGCGCGGTGGTCGCAGTGCAGACCAGCAGCGCCAGTGCGGCGAACAAGCGGATTCGTCCCGGGAACGTCATCGCGCGGCCTCTCATTGCTGGTGGTCGCAGTCCAGGCGGACCGCCTTGTCGGGGATCAGCGATCCGCCCTTGGGATTGAGCGTCTGCTTGAAGGCGGCGACGGCCTCGGGGACGCCGTTATCGCCGGGCATCTGCAGGCCCAGATGCTCGCGGTCGGGCTCGGTCTTGATCAGGAAGTAGGCGTATTCGATGAAGGCGATCGGCACCGCGCCACTCGCATGCTTGGCCGCGGCGAAGCCCTTGAGCTCGTCGGTCGAGGATTGCGAATTGTAGAAGACCTCGGAGACCAGGCAGACATATTGCGATTTATGCGCGCTGGCGTAGGGGATCAGGCTCTCGTTGAGATATTTGAGGGCGGCGTCCTCGTGGCCGGGATTGGCCGACAGGGTCGCGACCGCGATCGCCGCCAGCACGTTATAGGGATCGTCCTCGCCGTTGATCGCGTTGTTGAAGCGCGCCCGGTCATAGCTGCCCGGCAGCTTGTCCAAGCCGGAATCGGTCCAGTAGTGCAGCGCCAAAGCCCGCGACACCGCCGCGCGGTCGCGATCGATCGGCGGGTCGGCCGCCTGCGCGCCTTGCGCGGCGAAGACCATGACGATCATCGCCGTCAATCCGCGCCAATATCCGGCCAGGGCTAGAAGTTGTCTCACTCAGCAGCCGCTTTCTGTGTCGCGGTGTTGATGTAGCGGTCGATGCTGGCGGCGGCGTCGCGGCCGTCGCGGATGCCCCAGACCACCAGCGAGGCGCCGCGCACGATGTCGCCGGCGGCGAACACGCCGGGCAGCGGCGTCATCAGCGTGCGCCAGTCGATCTTGATCGTGCCGGCAGCGGTCACCGCCAGCGCCGGCGAGTCGAACAGCCGCGGCAGGTCCTCGGGATCGAAGCCCAGGGCCTTCACCACCAGATCGGCCTCGACGTCGAACTCCGACCCTTCGATCGGCGTCGGCACCTGGCGTCCGGTCGAATCCGGCGCGCCCAGATGGATCCGGGTCGTGCGCACGGCTTTGACCGCGCCGTTCCGCGCGTCAAGGAAAGCCTGCGGCAGGGATTGCCAGAGGAACTCCACCCCTTCCTCCTCGGCATTGGCGACTTCGCGCTGCGATCCGGGCATATTGGCACGGTCTCGCCGATAAAGACACTTCACGGATTTGGCCCCCTGGCGCACCGCGGTGCGGACGCAATCCATCGCAGTATCGCCGCCGCCAATGACAACCACGTTCTTGCCCGCCGCATCGAGCGCCCCCGATTCGAAATCCGGGACCGTGTCGCCCAGTCCCTTGCGGTTGCTGGCGATCAGATAGTCCAGGGCCGGGACGATGTTCCTGGCGCCCGAGCCCGGGGCTTGCAATTCGCGGGCCCGATAGACGCCGGTCGCGATCAGCAGCGCGTCGTGGCGCTTGCGCAGCGCGTCCAGGGTCGCGTCGCGCCCGACCTCGAAGCCCAGCTTGAAGGCGACGCCGGCCTCCTGCAGCAGCTCGGCGCGGCGCAGCACGATCGGCTTCTCGAGCTTGAAGTTCGGGATGCCGTAGATCAGCAGGCCGCCGATCCGGTCGTGCCGGTCATAGACGGTGACCTGGTAGCCGCGGCGGCGCAGCAGGTCGGCGGCCGCGAGGCCGGCCGGGCCGGCGCCGATGATGCCGACCGATTCCTTGCGCTCGCGCTGCGGCTTGGCCGGCTTCACCCAGCCCATGTCGAAGGCGGTGTCGGTGATGTATTTCTCGATCGCGCCGATCGTCACCGTGCCGTGGCCGGATTGCTCGATGACGCAATTGCCCTCGCAGAGCCGGTCCTGCGGGCAGATCCGGCCGCAGATCTCCGGGAAGGTGTTGGTCGAGGCCGACATCTCATAGGCCTCTTCCAGCCGTCCTTCGGCGGTCAGCTTCAGCCAGTCCGGGATGTTGTTCGAGAGCGGACAATGCACCTGGCAGAACGGCACGCCGCATTGCGAGCAGCGGCTGGCCTGGGCGGAAGCGGCCTTGGGCGCATAATCGGCATAAATCTCGCCGAAATCGTTGCGGCGGATCTCGGTCGGACGCTTGTCCGGCGTCGCTCTTTGCAAATTGACGAATTTCAGCAGCTTCTCAGCCATCTCTACCCCGACGCGCTGGTCTGTTCCGATCCCGCAGGGCGGCCAAATTAACCGATATGCCCAGGCTCAGCGAGGGAAAAGACCGCAATAGGACAAAAATATTGTCCCAATTTTGGCTGCTTAGCAGCTCTGGGGATCAATCGGCGCGGGTGCCGATTCTCCGAGGATCAATATAGTACCGTTATGGGACTATTTGGCGGGCGTGTTTCTGCTGGCGCGCAATGTTATAAGCGTCGCGGACTCTAAGGATTGAGATCGCCCCGTGCCCAATATCGACATATTGATTATGGCGATCCTCCGCGGTGCTTCCGAGGTCTTGCCGATCGATTTCTCGGCCCATGGGGTGCTGGTGTTCTGGCTGATCTGCTGGCCGGCGCGGGGCAACCTCCTGACCGCCGCGGCCGATGGCGGCATCCTGATCGCCCTGCTGCTCTATTTCTGGCGCGATATGGCGCAGATGCTCCGCAGCATCGTCCGGAACCTGCGGGGGAAGCGCGATCCGGGCGGCCGGCTGGCTTTGCTGTTGCTGCTGGGCTCGCTGCCGGGCTTCGTCATCGTCTTCGTGCTGCGCCAGGTGCTGATGGTGACCCTGACCCAGCCGATCTACGTGGCCGTGCTGCTGGTCGCCTTCGCGGTGGTGCTCTATGTCGCCGACCAGGCCGGGCTGACCGTCCGGCGGCTGGAGCAGATGAAGATCGGGCAGGCTTTGGTGATCGGCTTCTTTCAGGGCCTGGCGGTGCTGCCCGGCGTCAGCCGGATCGGCATCGCCGCCACGGTCGGACGGATCCTCGGCTATGAGCGGGTGGAGGCGGCGCGTTTCGCGCTGCTGCTCACGATCCCCTGGATGGCGATGTCGGGCGTGTACCGGGCCTATCTCGGCCTGGCCGCCCGAGAGGCGGCCGATGCAAAGGCGGCGCTGCTGACCGCGGCCGGCGCCGGAATCACCGCCCTCGTCGCGACCGCATTCCTCATGTACTGGCTGCGGCGCGGCAGCTTCACGCTCTTCGCCGTCTATCGCGTGCTGCTGGGCGCCGCGCTGATCTACGCGCTCACCGCGCTCACCCCCGCGGCCTGCTCCTGATCAGCCGATCCGCGCCCGGCTGTAATAGCCGTGCGGGCGGTAGAGATCGAGATAGGTCGGCAGGATCGGTTCCACGGCAGTGGGCGTGATGCCGAGCTCCTTGAAGCCCTGCGCCTGCGCGCCCACGACATTGTCGCGCTTCAGGAGCCGCACCTGATCGGCGGTCAGCGGCGGGCGGATGAACGGAATCGCCTGGAGAATCGCGCCCTGCAGGCTGGCGATGGCGAAGGGCAGGGGCAGCAGCATCCGCCGCCGGCCGAGCTCGGAAAGCAGCAGGCTCATCAATTCGCGGAAGCTGTAGATGCGCGGTCCGCCGAGCTCGAAGGTCTTGCCGGCGAGCTCCGGATTGTCCGCGGCGCGCGCCACGGCCTCGGCGACGTCGAGCACATAGACCGGCTGGAACCGCGTGGTGCCGCCGCCGATCAGCGGCAAGACCGGCGAGATCATCGCCATCTTGGCGAAGCGGTTGAAGAAGTCGTCCTCCGGGCCGAACACGATGCTCGGACGCAGGATCACGGCGTGCGGGAAGGCGTTGCGGACCGCCGTCTCGCCTTGCGCCTTGGAGCGCGCATAGGCCGAGGGCGAATTGGCATCGGCGCCGATCGCGGAGATATGCACCAGCGTCTGCACGCCGGCCGCCGCAGCGGCCGCCGCGACGCGTCCCGCGCCCTGGGCCTGCACCGCGTCGAAGCGCTGGCGGCCCGCCTGGAACAGGATGCCGACCAGATTGACCACGAGATC
>DASZYM010000190.1:0-5045 GCA_035545355.1 Dongiaceae bacterium | reverse complement strand
AAAAAAGCGAGGAGAGATATGAAGACGCTGAAATTCGTGGCGATCGTCGGGGCTTTGAGCTTCGTGGCGGCCTGCACCACTGATCTCGACAGGTCGCGTACGGTCGAGCCGACCGGCGGTACCCCGTTCACGCAGGCGCTGACCAAGGAATATAAGGATCTCGCCGCCTTCGAGGCCGACGAGATGTATGACTGGACCGATGCCGGCTTCTATGCCCGCAAGGCGCTGGCGGCGGCATCCGGCCAGCAGGTCGGCCCGCAGGACCCGGCCGAGCGCGACCTGCCGCAGGACGTGCTGCCGGAGATCCAGTCGACTCGCCAGCGGCTGCTGACGGCGCTCGACGGCGGCGCGCGCGAGAACAAGCCGGAGATCGCGGCCCGGGCCCAGGCCCGCTTCGACTGCTGGCTCGAGCAGCAGGAAGAGAACTTCCAGAACGACCATATCTCGGCATGCCGTGACGAGCTGCTGGCCGCCCTGGCCGAGCTCGAAGCCAAGCCGGCCGCTCCGGCGCCCGCGCCGGCCCCGGCCGCGCCGCAGGTCTATCTGGTGCTGTTCGACTTCGACAAGTCCAACATCAACCCCGCCGGCCAGGCCGTGATCAACCGCGTGGTCGCCGACTTCAGCGCCAACAAGGCGAAGTCGATCTCGATCACCGGCTACACCGACCGCGCCGGCACCGACGCCTACAACCTGAAGCTCTCGGAGCGGCGTGCCGATGCGGCCCGTTCGGCTCTGATTGCCGCGGGCGTCCCGGCCGATGCGATCACCACCGCCTGGAAGGGCGAGGCGGAGAACGCCGTCCCGACCGCCGACGGTGTGAAGGAGCAGGCCAACCGCCGCGACGAGATCATCGTCCAGTAAGGCGGAGCCCACCTCTGGAGACGGCGCCGGTCACCGACCGGCGCCGTTTTTCTTTGTCCGCTCCGAGGCTCTAATTCCTTGCGGCGCTTGCGGTTTGGGCGCGGCGTTGCGGCATCCCGGCGAAAGCCGGTAAGATATTCGCATGTTCAAGTATCAGAGCACGACCCGGGCGATCACGGTCACCGTGGAGCCCACCTATCTCGACGACCAGTCCTCGCCGGACGAGTCGCATTTCGTCTGGAAGTACCATGTCCGGATCGAGAATGGCGGCAGCGAGACGGTGCAGCTCCGCAACCGCTATTGGCGGATCACGGATTCGCTGGGCCGGGTGCAGGAGGTGCGCGGGGCGGGCGTGGTCGGCGAGCAGCCGATCCTCCATCCCGGCGAGGCCTTCGAATATACCAGCGGCACCCCGCTGAAGACGCCCTCCGGCATCATGGTCGGCACCTACCAGATGGAGAATACCGGCGGCGAGCGCTTCGACATCGCGATCCCCGCCTTCTCTCTCGACAGCCCGCACCAGGCGATCCGCCTGAACTGATCCAGCCCATCCCCGATCGCATCGAAGATCCGAAGGAGCGAACGTGGCCCGTATTGCCAAGAAGTCCGCGCCGAAAAAAAAGGCCGGCGGTCCCTCCCAAGCCGAGGCCGAAGAGGCCGTCCGTACCCTGATCCGCTGGGCCGGCGACGACCCGCGCCGCGAAGGCCTGCTGGAGACGCCCGGCCGCGTCGCGCGGGCCTATAAGGAGTTCTTCCAGGGCTATGACGTCGATCCGGTCCAGGTCCTGGCGCGCACCTTCGAGGAGACCGACGGTTACGACGAGATGATCGTCCTGAAGGACATGCGCTTCGAAAGCCATTGCGAGCACCACCTCGCGGCGATCATCGGCCGCGCGCATATCGCCTACCTGCCGAAGAAGCGCGTGGTCGGGATCAGCAAGCTCGCGCGCCTGCTCGACGTCTACGCCAAGAGGCTGCAGATCCAGGAAAAGCTCACGGCCCAGATCGCCAACACCTTGAACGACGTGCTGCAGCCCCGCGGCGTCGCCGTGGTGATCGATGCCAGCCATCAATGCATGACCACCCGCGGCGTGCATAAGCCCGGCACCTCGATGGTGACCAGCCGCATGCTCGGCGCCTTCCGCAACGACGCCTCGACCCGCCGCGAGTTCCTCGCCTTCATCGGCATGCCGCGCGGCGTCAGCATCGGCAATGTCTGACGCATGACCTCGCCCAGGACCCCGCCCGGGACTCCGACTGAAATCCTCGCGCGCCTCGTCGCCTTCGATTCCGTCTCGTCGCGCTCCAATCTCGGGGTCATCCGCTGGATCGGCGATTACCTGGCCGAGCTCGGCGTGCCGGTCGAGATCGTCGCGGCGCCCGACGGCCAGCCCAAGGCCAATCTCTGGGCCTCGATCGGCCCCGACCGCGACGGCGGCATCGTGCTCTCCGGCCATACCGACGTCGTGCCGGTCGAGGGCCAGCCCTGGACCGGCGATCCCTTCACGCTCCGCGACGGCGGCGACCGCTGGTTTGGCCGCGGCACCTCCGATATGAAGGGCTTTATCGCGCTCTGCCTGGCGCTGGTGCCGGAGATGCTGAAGCGCCCGCTGCGGACGCCGCTGCATTTCGCCTTCTCCTATGACGAGGAGGTCGGCTGCCTCGGTGCGCCGAGCTTGATCGCCGAGATCGGCAAGCGCTTCAGGCAGCCGCGGATCGCCATCATCGGCGAGCCGACCGAGCTCAAGCTCGGCACCCGGCACAAGGGCTGCTATTCCTTCACCACGACGGTCACCGGCAAGGACGGCCATTCCAGCCAGCCGGAGCGCGGCCTGAACGCCATCCTCGCCGCCGCCGAGATCGCGACCGAGCTCGGCCGCATCTATGAGCGCCTGCGGCATGGGGGCCCGTTCGACAAGAGCTTCGACCCGCCCCACGGCACCATCAACCTCGGCCGCATCACCGGCGGCACCGCGATCAACATCATCGCCCGGACCTGCAGCATCGACTGGGATTTCCGCGGCGTGCCCGGCACCACGCCCGACCTCGTGCTGCAGCCGCTGCAGAGCTTCATCGCCGAGACGCTGCTGCCGCGCCTGAAGGCGACGGCGCCGGAAGCCGCGGTTGAAACCAGCCCTCGCGTCGCCGTGCCGCCGCTGATCGAGGAGACGGATGGCGCCGCCGAAGGCCTGCTGCGCATCCTCACCGGCCAGAACGACAGTTTCGGCATGTCCTTCGCGACCGAAGCGGGCCAGTTCCAGGCGGCGGGTCTGTCCGCGATCGTCTGCGGCCCCGGCTCGATCCGCCAGGCGCACCAGCCCGACGAGTTCATCCTGAAGGATCAGCTCGCGCTCGGCGAGGCCTTGCTTCGCCGCGTCATCGATTGGGCGGTGGAGAACTGAACGCCGCGGCCTTCTCCCCGTCGGGGAGAGAGAGAAGATCGGAGCTCGATTGTTCCGCTGCAGAGCGGCGTTCCCTCTCCCCACCGTCCGCGTAGGCGGACATTCTTCCGCGGGGGGAGAGGTTTAGGGTGAGGGGAGGAGCCTGGCGCCGGCGGCACCTACCTTAGGAACCCGCCCACATATTGCGGGATCAGCGCTTCGAGCTTGGTGTTCAGGTCCTTCATCGTCGCGTCGAGCAGGTTGAACAGCACCGCCTCGCGCTGGTTGAGCGTGATGTCCTCGCGGACGGTCTGGCTGCGCGCCGCCTGCGCGGTCAGCGCGCCGGACCTGCCGCCGCTCTGCACTTCGAGATTGACGCTGATCGCCAGGTCGTAGCGGTCCGACTGGTCCTTGTGCGTCACCGCCGCCATGCCCTGCGAGCGCTTCAGCGGCGTGTCGGTCGATCTTGCCATCGTGATCGTATAGATCGCCTGACCCTGCGTGCCCACCGCCTGCAGCCGGTCTTGCGCCCATTGCTGGGCGACCTTGGCCGGCGGCTCGGGGAACTGGTTGGCGATATCGTTGGCGGGATCGGGGCGATAGCCTTGCACGATCTCGACATGCGCCACGTCGAGCCGGAACGGCGCCAAGTGCTCGAAGGTGATCTGCGGGAAGTCCTGGCGATGCGGCGGCGTGTTGCAGGCGGCGAGCCCGAGGCTCAAGGCCAGCATCGAGAGCGGGATCAGGCGCGTGGGGCGCATCGCGGTCGTCCGGGGTCGAGTCGACGGGGATTCAGGCTGCGGCAGGGGAAGCGGCGGGTCAAGCCGCGTCGTCTCCGTCAGGTTCCTTCGCCAGCTCGGCCAGGGTGAAGCGGTACTTGCTGTTGCAGAACTCGCAGGTGACTTCCAGCGCGCCGTCGACCTCGAGGTCCTGCAGCTCTTCTTGCGGCAGCGACTTCAGCACGGATTCGACGCGCCGGCGCGAGCAGCGGCATTGCGCGCGCGGCGTATTGCCTTTGAACACCCGCACGCCGTCCTCGTGGAACAGGCGGTAGAGCAGGTCGTCGATCGGCAGGTCGGGGTCCAGCAATTCCTTCGAGGTGCAGCTCGCCAGCAAGGTCATGGCGTGGTGCCAGCCCTCGTCGGCCGCCTCGATCGCGACCGGATTCTCGTCGGCCGGCAGGCGTTGCAGCATGATGACGCCGGTGCGCCAATGCCCGTTCGGCGCCGCCGCGGCCAGCTTGAACCCGGCCTTCAACTGCTCCGATTGCTGGAAGTAATGCTGTACGCATTCGACGAGGTCTGCACCGGTCAGCTCGACGATGCCCTGGTAGCGGTCGGTATCCTCGCCCTGGTCGACGGTGAAGGCGAGATAGCCCGCGCCGAGCAGGCGCGGCAGGCTCACATCCGCCGGCAGCGCCGCCACGGCGTCCTTGTCGAATTGGGCATAGCCGCGCATCGCGCCGTCGGAGGTGACGTCCACCACCATCAGCTTCACCGCGCCGTCGCTCTTGGTCTGCAGCGTGAAGACGCCCTCGTATTTCAGCGCCGCGGCGAGGGCCGCCGAGACGGTCAGCATCTCGGCCAGGAGATGCGCGACCGGCGCGGGATAGGCATGCTTGTGGATGATCTCGTCGGCGACGGCGGAGAGCCGCACCGCGCGGCCACGGATGCCGAGCCCCTCGATCTGGAACGGGCGGATATAATCGGCGCCCGATTGCGGCGCTGTTTCAATCTGCATCATGGACCATCATATGGGTCAGATGACCCCGAGGCACCAGAGCAGGATGCCCTGCTGCGCGTG
>DASZYM010000189.1:0-2000 GCA_035545355.1 Dongiaceae bacterium | reverse complement strand
GAAATTTGCCAAAACCGGGGAAAACATATCACTTTAGCGAAGCATATTCACCGAATATGCTTTGGCCTCCTCATCCAGGGAAGGGAGCGCCGCGATGACCGTCCAGGAACGCATCTCCAGCTCGGGACATGACGAAGGCTTTCAGCTCCGCCGGCGCAATCCCGAGGGCGGCACCAAGCCGCTGACCAAATGGGGCTTCCGCAACGAGACCGACCGGCTGACCGACGTGCTGCTGGGCTCGCCGGCCTTCCTGCGGCATCTCGCGACCAGCTCGCTCTCCCGGAAGCATCTGCGCGAGAACCCGTCCAACATCCAGACCGCGCAGGCGCAGCACAAGGACCTGGTCGCCGCCTATGAGGGCTTCGGCGTGAAGGTGCATTGGCACAAGCCGACGCCGGAACTGCCGATGCAGGTCTATTCGCGCGATTCAAGCGTGATGACTCCCTATGGCGCCTTCATCACCGCGATGGCGAATTGGTGGCGGCGCGGCGAGAACTACGCCGCGATCCGCACCTATGAAGAGCTCGACATCCCGATCTACGACATGGTGACCGCCGGCACGTTCGAAGGCGGCGACTTCAACGTGATCGAGGAGGGCTGCGTCCTCATCGGCTGCGGCGGCGCCCGCACCCAGGAGGAAGGCGCCCGCCAGGTCGAGAGCTGGTTCAAACAAGAAGGCTGGGAGACGCGCCTCGCCTTCATCGACGAATACTACGTGCATATCGACCTCATGGTGGTGCCGATCGCGCCCAAGCTGACCGCCGTCTGCCTCGCCTGCACCGAGCCCGGCATCGTCGATTGGCTGAAGGCCAAGGGCCACGAGATCATCGACGTGCCGTTCCAGGACACGATGGCCCTGGGCTGCAACTTCATGTCGCTCGGCGGCGACCGGGTGATCGCGCCCAAAGTCAGCCAGACCTTGATCAAGCAGCTCAAAGCCCGCGGCTTCGAAGTCGCCGTGGTCGATATGAGCGAGATCTCCAAGACCGGCGGCGGCATCCACTGCATGGCACAGGCGCTGAAGCGCGCCGCGGACTGACTCTGACTCTTACCCCCACCCCTGCCCTCCCCCGGATCGGGGGAGGGAGAAGATCACGCACACAAGCCGACACCGATTTTTAGGCCCGGAACGCGCGTCAAACCTCTGGCGCTCAACGGCTAATCGCGTTCGTGGGGGTGGGGGTCGGTTTTTGATTCTGTCTACGTCCGGTCTACGTTGGGCCGGACCGCGGAATGATTGGACTCTAGCACAATCGGCGGTGCTTCACGAGCCGGATCGCTGCGTCGGCGATCACAACTGCATGCAACTACACTATAGACCCAACACGTCCGCCAGCGCATCGCCGAAGAGCGCCGCCCAATGCGCCTGGCCGTTCGCGTCAGCGACGAGATCCTGGCGGAACTCCACCTGGATGTGGCGTAAGCCCCGATCCATCGCATGCTTGGGCGTGCTGTAATCCTCCTTGGGATCGAGCGCGTAGGGCTGGTTGTCGCCGACGGGATCGGCAATGCGCCGCTGCAGCGCCGCGATCACCGGGCGCGAGAGCCGCTCGTCGCGATGCCAGGAGATCGCGACCGGCCAGGGCCGCGTGACACCGTTCATCGCATCGGTCATGGAATGGACCGAGAGCAGCACCGGCTCCGTCCGGGCCGCGGCGATCTCCGCCTCGATCGCATCGTGATAGGGAATGAACCAGCGCGCGATGCGTTGCGTGCGATCCCAGACCGTGAGGTGGCCGTTTCCGGGAATGACGGTGCCGTCGCCGACTTCCGGGATCGAGGCGGGGTCCTCGGGATGGCGGTTGCAGTCGATGACCAGGCGCGAGGTGCCGCAGATCACCGCCGGCAGGTCGATGCGCCGCGCCTGGCTCTCGGCGATGGCGGCGGCGCCGATATCCCAGGGGATGTGACGCGCGCGCTCTTGCGGCGGCAGGCCGAGATCGCCGAGCTCCGGCGGCACCGCGTTGCTGGCGTGATCGCAGATGATCACCAGGCCACGC
>DASZYM010000188.1:0-2781 GCA_035545355.1 Dongiaceae bacterium | reverse complement strand
CAAGGCCGGGATCCGCCAGTTGCGCGGATCGAACAGCGCGCGCCAGCCGCCGCCGCGGCGCGCCGGCTGCCGGTTGCCCGGCATCGCCTGCTCCAGCACGCGGCGCCGGAGATCGGCACTGGCGGGCTCGGGCGCCAAGGCGGCCCGGAGATCCATCTCGAATCTCTCTTCGTTGTCCATCATGACCGTCATTCCTCTCCATCCCCGGCGAGCCGCCCCCGCAGCTCGCGCTTCGCACGCACCAACAAAGATTCGAAGGCCTTCACCGAGATCTCCATGCTCGCGGCCGCCTCGGCATTGCTGAGGCCCGCGGTGTAGCTCAAGGCGATCGCGGTGCGCTGCCGCTCCGGCAGATCGGCGACCGCGGCCGCGATCTTGGCCTGGCGCTGCCGCGCCACGATATCCTCATAGGCATCCGGCCGGTCGTCGCTCTGCTCGGCCACATTGTCGATCGATGCGTTGACCGGCTTGCGCTTCAGGTCGAGGCAGCGATTGACGACGACGCGGTAGAGCCAGGTCGAAAACTGCGCGCGGCCGGGCTGCCACTGCCCGGCCTTCTGCCAAACCTTCAGGAAGGCGTCCTGCACGACGTCTTCCGCATCGCTCTTGTTGTTCAGCACCCGGCGCGCCAGGCTGAAGGCGCGATCCAGGTGCCGGTCCATCAAGACGGCGAAAGCGCGCCGGTCGCCATCGGCGATATACGCCAGCAAACCGTCATCGCTCTCATCCGCCGAAATCGTGCGCGGCGGCCGCTCGACCAAATCGGTTCTCGTCATTACCGGGGCGTAGCTATCGAACATTCGAGACTTCCGATTATCAGTCGAGCGGCCATCCTCACAAGTCGAATACTCCGATCCTGTCCTCAGGACGGAAGGTAGCTTACGGCGTCGGGGCCTGGTCCTGGGCCGGCGGCACCGCGCCGTTCTGGTGGCGGTGATGGTGCATCGCCGCCAGCTCGTCCGGGGTGATCACGCCGTCGCCGTTGGTGTCGAGCTTCTGGAACATCTTGTCCTCGGCCGCGGTGAACTCGGCCTTGGTGATCTTGCCGTCCTTGTCGGTGTCCATCTGGCCGAACATCGGACCCTTGCCGCCCCAATGGCGCGCCGGGACCTCGTCGGACGCGATCTTGCCGTCGCCGTTCTTGTCCAGGCGCTTGAACAGCGTGGCGCTCTCGGTGTCGAACTCGGCCTTCGAGATCTTGCCGTCCTTGTCGGTATCGACCCGGGCCAGGATGTGCTGCGCCATGCGGTCGCCACGGGATGCGTCGGGCGCCGGCTGCGTGCCGGTCTGGCCCTGGGCGGTGGTCCCCCCGGTGGTGGCGCCCTGGGCGGCGTCGGCATGCTTCTGCTGCCACTGGGCATGCATCTTCTCGCCGAACGCCTTCAATTCATCGGCGGTGATGAAGCCGTCATGGTTGGCGTCGAGCTCGGCGAACCACTTGTCGCGGGAAGCCTGGAACTCGGTCTGGTCCACGACGCCGTCGTGATTGGTGTCGGCGGTCTTGAAGAGGCCGCCCGCGCCCTCGGCAAAAGCCGGCGCGGCAACGCCCAGCGCAACGCAACTCAGGAGGGCTAAACGCTTGAGATTCATCGTTCTTTCCTATGCTACGGGTGCGCCTCGCACCCTGTTGCAAGTAGTACGAAAGGAAGATGGAATCCCTGCTTCTCCTCCGATCACGATTTTATAAGGTTTCCCGGCGGTTCGTGACCGCAGGGTTCAGGCCGAGAGCCCGTTGCGACCCATTTGCAGGAACTTCTCGCGGCGCTCGCGGCGCACCTGGGCGCCGTCCATATTGTCGAAGCGCTCCAGGGCCGCGGCCAGGGCATCGCCCAGCCGCTCGATCGTCTCCGGCTTGGCGCGGTGCGCGCCGCCCAAAGGCTCCGGCACGATCTCGTCGATGACGCCGAGCTCCTTCAGATCGCCGGCGGTCAGCTTCAGCGCTTCGGCCGCGATCTCTTTCTGATCGCCGCTGCGCCAGAGGATCGAGGCGCAGCCTTCCGGCGAGATCACCGAATAGACCGAGTGCTCCAGCATGATCACGTGATTGCCGGCGGCGAGCGCGATGGCGCCGCCGGAGCCGCCTTCACCGATGATCGCCGAGACCAGCGGCACACCGATCTTGAGACACGTTTCGATGCCGCGCGCGATCGCCTCGGCCTGGCCGCGCGCTTCCGCCTCGATGCCCGGATAGGCGCCGGGCGTATCGACCAGGGTGATCACCGGCAGCTTGAAGCGGTCGGCGAGCTCCATGATGCGGATCGCCTTGCGATAGCCTTCGGGCTTGGCCATGCCGAAATTGTGGCGCACGCGGCTGGTCGTGTCGTTGCCCTTCTCATGGCCGAGCACCGCGACCGGGCGGCCGCGGAAACGCCCGAGCCCGCCCATGATCGCCTTGTCGTCGGCGAAGGCGCGGTCGCCGGCCAGCGGCACGAAATCGGTGATGAGGCCGGCGATGTAATCGCTGAAATGCGGCCGCTCGGGATGCCGCGCCACCATGGTCTTCTGCCACGGCGTGAGCTTGGCATAGGTCTGCTTGGTCAGCCGCTCGACCTTGGCCTGGAGCTTCGAGACCTCCTCGGCGATGTTGACCTCGTCGCCCTGGGAAAGATGGCGGAGCTCCGCGATCTTTCCCTCAAGCTCGGCGATCGGTTTTTCGAAATCGAGGAAGGTGGCCATGCCGGTCCGCGTTCGCCGTTACTGCGCGGCGGCAGCGACTTGGGCCGCCTTGGCGACCAGCACCTCGGCCTGGCGGATCGACGCGAGATCGATCAGGCGGCCGTC
>DASZYM010000187.1:0-24339 GCA_035545355.1 Dongiaceae bacterium | reverse complement strand
AGCTCGATGGCGACGATGCCGGCGGTGTTGTCCGCCATCTCGATGGTGCGGCGCGCCGCATGGGTCGCCATGCTGACATGGTCCTCCTGGTTGGCGGAGGTCGGGAGCGAATCCACGCTGCCGGGGAAAGCCATGGCCTTGTTCTCGCTCGCCAAGGCGGCGGCGGTCACCTGGGCGATCATGAAGCCGGAATTGAGCCCCGGCTCCGGCACCAGGAAGGCGGGCAGGCTGCTCATCCGCGCATCGGTCAGGAGCGCGATGCGGCGCTCGGAGAGCGCGCCGATCTCGGCGATCGCGATGGCCATGGTGTCGGCGGCGATCGCCACCGGCTCGGCATGGAAGTTGCCGCCGGAGACGACGTCGCCTTCCGCGGCGAAGACCAGCGGGTTGTCCGAGACCGCGTTGACCTCGCGGCCGATCACCGACGCCGCGTGGCGCAAGGTGTCGAGGCAGGCACCCATCACCTGCGGCTGGCAGCGCAGGCTGTAGGGATCCTGCACCCGCCCGCATTCGAGGTGGCTGGCCCGCAAGGGACTGTCGGCCATCAGGTCCTTCAGCGCCTTGGCCGCGTCGATCTGGCCCGGCTGGCCGCGCACGGCGTGGATGCGCGGGTCGAACGGGGCATCGCTGCCCAGGCAGGCATCGGTGGTCATGGCGCCGGCGACCAGCGCGGCGAGGAACACGTCCTCCGCCGCGAACAGGCCGGCGGCCGCCAGCGCGGTCGAGACCTGGGTGCCGTTGAGCAGCGCCAAGCCCTCCTTCGCGGCCAGGGCGACCGGCTGCAGGCCGGCGAGGCCGAGGCCCTCGAGGGCGGTCAGCACGCGGCCGTCATGGCGCACGCTGCCGACCCCCATCAGCACCGCCGAGAGATGCGCCAGCGGCGCCAAGTCGCCCGAGGCGCCGACCGAGCCCTTGGACGGGATGAGCGGATAGACGCCGGCGTTGAGCAGCTTCACCAGCGCCTCGATCACGCTGCGGCGGATGCCGGAAAAGCCGCGGGCGAGCGCGTTGATCTTCAGGATCAGGATGAGCCGCACGATCTCGTCGCCGAGCAGCGGCCCGGTCCCCGCCGCATGGGAGAGGACGAGGCGGCGCTGCAGCTCGGCCACCTGGTCGTCCGGGATGCGGGTATGGGCGAGGCTGCCGAAGCCGGTGTTGATGCCATAGGCGACCTGGTGGCGGTCGAGGATCGCCTGCACCGTGGCGGCCGACCGGTCGATGGCGGGATGTGCCGCCGGGTCGATCTCGAGCTTGCGGTCGCTCCCGGCCAGGGCGCGGAGCTCGGCCAGGCCGAGCTTCCCGGGCTTCAGAACGAACGGCGCCTCAGCCATCGCGGCCTCCCATGCCAAGCGGTTTCCGTCCCATCCGCAACAATGTCGGAAAAGGAATAACCGAAGTCCAAATTAGGTGTACCTGTCTATACAAGCAGGCCTTGGGGACCGCAACGGCAAGCCCATGATTTCCATTGGCTTAACCGATGATCCCAGCGCATCGGCCCAGGCCGGACTCGGGCTGTCGCGCCCGTTTTAGAACATGTCGCGGCGGCGCGGCTGCGTGGGTGGGAAACCCGCTACTCGTCTTGCCAATTCCGGGTGGTCCCGGCACTCTCCAGCCCGCCTTCCGGCGGGGCAGAAGAGCCGGAACAGTGAGCAGGTGACAGCACATGGCGAACGACGCCGACGAACTCGATCTCAACAGCCTGAACGACGACGATCTCGTCCAGCAGATGCACGACGACCTCTATGACGGCCTCAAGGAGGAGATCGAGGCGGCGGTCCACATCCTGCTGAAGCGGAACTGGACCCCCTACGACGTGCTGACCAAGGCGCTGGTCGAGGGCATGCGGATCGTCGGCATCGACTTCCGCGACGGCATCCTGTTCGTCCCCGAAGTGCTGCTGGCCGCCAACGCCATGAAGGCCGGCATGTTCATCCTGCGTCCGCTGCTCGCTGAGACCGGCGCGCCGAAAGTCGGCAAGATGGTGATCGGCACCGTCAAGGGCGACATCCACGACATCGGCAAGAACCTGGTCGGCATGATGATGGAAGGTGCGGGCTTCGACGTGGTCGATCTCGGCATCAACAACCCGGTCGAAAAGTACCTGGCGGCGATCGACGAGCACCAGCCGGACATCCTCGGCATGTCGGCGCTGCTGACCACGACCATGCCGTATATGAAGGTGGTGATCGACGCGCTGGTCGAGAAGGGCATCCGCGCCGACCATGTCGTGCTGGTCGGCGGCGCGCCGCTGAACGAAGCCTTCGCCAACTCGATCGGCGCCGACGCCTATTGCCGCGACGCGGCCGTGGCGGTCGAGACCGCGAAGTCCTTCATGGCCAAGCGCCAGGGCTCGGCGCTGGCGAAGGCGTGACCGCAAGAAAAACAGATCGTCATTGCCGGACTTGATCCGGCAGTCCTGAGCCGAGTGGAACCAGATGCCCGGGTCCCCCAAGCGAATGTCCGCATTCGCGGACGGGGCCCGGGCATGACGATTCCGGGGCGGGTCAGTGCAGCACGAAGTGGCTGTAGACCAGGATCTGCGTCACCCGCGCGCCGTCTTCCGAGAGCGGCAGGAACATGGTTTCGAGCTCGAGATAGCGCGGGTTGGCGCTGGCCTCGATCGAGAAGTCGATGATGCCCCAGGGCGAGGCGGTGGCGAGGTCGTAGCTCTCCAGGCAGAAGTCCATGACCTCCGGTCGGCTGCCGTAGATCTGCCGCACGGTGAGCCCGGTGGGATCGCTGCAGCGGGTCTCGGCCTCCAGCGCGCCGATGATGCGGTAGCGGTAGTCCTGCTCGGATTCCAGGACGTCCACCACCAGGACCGAGGGAACGACGTCACCCAGCTTGTTGGGATAGATCTCGCTGAGCCGCGGCAGGCGGCCGGTCGGCTTCCAGCGGCACCAGCTCTCGAACACGCTCTGCGTCTCGTTGCTGGCCTGCTCCAGCCCCTTGACCGTCGAGACCTTGCGCCCGGCGCTCAGGACCGCGCCATGGGGGTCGACCAGGATGCGTCGATCGATGGTCATGCTTTCCGCTCCGCGCCGGCCTCAGGCTAGCACGGAGGAATAGAAACGGACAGCTTTCGGCAGGCAGTCCTATTGCGGCAGGAGATTCAGCGACTTGAGGGCCGCGGGCAGGCTGTCCTGGATGGCCTTCTTGTCGGAATCCGCGACCTTCTTCGCCTGATCGGCCGAGACGTTGTCCTCGTCGAACGGCCAGTAGCTCTCGTCCACTTCCTCGCCGCCCCAGGCCGGGGTCGAGGTCTGGGCGATCAGCTTGCCGGTATGGCCGTCCACCACGGTCACGTCATAGATCGCGTGCGTGTAGTAGTCGTGCCAGAGCAGCCGGTGCTGGCGCCGCATGCCGATCCCGGTCTGGATCTGGTTGGAGTTGCCGATCGGCTCCCGCGCATTGGTCAGGACGACATAGGCGTCGAGGTCGTTCGGCTGCGCCTTGGCGCGGATGACGGCGCCGATCGGCTCGCCGGAATCCAGCGCGCCGCTTTCGTCCTTGAGGGTGATCTTGTCGTCGGCGAAATCGGCGGGATTGAACCTGACGGGGCGGACGGCATAGCGGCCGGCGAGATCCTTGGCGATGCAATCCGCAGCGAAGGGGTCGATCCCGAACGCGGCTGCCGGATATTCGAACTGCTCGTTGCTGAAGGCGGTCAGCGAGAGCTGCTCATAGTGCAGCGAGCCGCCGATCAGCGAGATCACCCCGACGGTCTTCAGCTTCGCCGCTGCTTCCGGCGAGACCTCGGCGGGTGCGGTCGCGCATCCGGCAAGGCCGATGAGCGAAAGCAAGAACGCCATTTTCCCGAGAATCGCGCCGGCGGCGCGAGAACCGGCCGGAGCCCGGCCGGTTGAAGCGTAAGCCATTGAACACCCGATACGCCCGCGAACGTATCGGCACAATAGCGACAACCGGCGGTATGGCAAGGGCCGCGAGGGTCCCTCGCCGTCACGGCCGGGAGGTCACGCCCAGAAGACGAGCGCCCGGAGCTCGATGCTCTCCCTGAGGTTCGCCGGCGCTGGGAAATTGGGATCGGCGAAGGCGGAGTGGGCGGTGAAGCGGGCGAGGGCGGGGTCGGAATCGTAGGTCTTGATCAGCGCCGCCTCGTTGCGCTGCATCTCGGGGAAGTAGAACCAGCGCTGCGCCGGGTTGTGGGCGATGGAATAGATCTCGCCGACGCGGTCGGGATAGATGAGGTCGGTCGCGATCGCATCCTCGGCGCGGAAGGTCCGGGCATCGCAGAAGGCGAGCGGCATGTGCTGCAGCGGGCCGACGATCGGCCGCCAGACGTTGACGATGGCGAAGCGGCGCTGCAGCCGCTCGGCCGCTTCGTCGGCGGGCAGCAGGTCGCGCACCCGCTGCGGCCCGGATTTCAGCGTGTAGTCGTTGTGGACGCGCAGGACCGGCTCGCGCGGCAGCCCGACGCCGCGCGGCGCCTGCCTGGCGGTGCGGAGCGTGTGGTCGAAGATGACGATCTTCTCGGCGCCGGTCTCGGCCTTCAGCAGCGCTTCGGCTTCCGGGTAGTACTGCGCGCGCAGCACGTCCTCGTCATAGAGGTCGGCGATCCGCGTGTCATGCCCGACCAGGGCGAAACCCTCGCGGTCGAGCGTGACTTCGGCGGCACGCGGCCGCGCGTCGTGGATGAAGACGCGGCTCGTCTCGTAGGGATGGGAGCGCTGCGGCCGGCCCGGCGGCGGGTCGTATTGATACGAGAACGGCTTGCTTCCGTCCGGGACGATGAAGCTCAGCTCGGCCTCGACGCCTGCGGCCCGCGACTTGCCGTCGAGGTCGAGCGCCTGGTGCCCGGTGCGTTGCTGCAGCATGGAGTCACTCCCAGTACGGATGCGGTGCCTGAGATGTGGGCCCGTCCGCGCCTTTCGCAAATCGATCATTGCTCACAAGAGCGACGAGAAAACCTAACAGGTCAGGCGGGCGCCGCGGCCAGGACGCCGCCGGCCAGGCGATGGATGCGCCCGAATCCCGCCACCAGCAGTCCCTCCGCGATCTCGAAGCGATAGAGATGGAAGTCGCCGAATCCGGCATAGCCCTTGGCCGAAGGCTGGGCGGCGACATAGCGCTGGCGATTGTCCGGGTCGTCGGCCGGCGCCGCGCGGCCGATCAGCGTCAGGCGCGGCCCGGTCAGGGGCTCGGCCAGGCCGACGGTTCCATCGAACAGGAGCGAGGCCTGGGGGTCGCGCTTCAAGTTGCGCGCGTGATCGCTGAGATCGGAGAGCAGCAGCAACGGCCGGCCCTGCCCGTCCAGCGCCGGCAGCACCAGCGAGACGAAGGGAAAGACCGCCGCGCCGCCGGCCGCGGCCGGCCGCTCCGCCAGGGTACCGAGATAGGCCCGGGTGGCGTTTACCATCAACTGCCGGGCCTCGGCCTCCGGGGCCAATGTGTCATTCATGCGGGAACCTATGAAAAGCTCTGTAGTTTCAATTTCTTAGGATGGACCTGCGGCATGCCGCCCTGGCGCCGTTCCAGGCCTTGAAACAACGCAGTTTCGCCCAATTTCGGTCACCATTGCGGGCCAACCTTGGCACCGGCGGGTCAATTCTATAAACGTTTCCACGATAAGGAGATTTTCGCGTGCCCCAAGCCCATGCGCCGCAGACCATCGCGCTGGTCGATGATGATCGCAACATCCTGGCTTCGGTGAGCATGACGCTCGAGGCCGAGGGCTTCAACGTGCGCACCTATACCGACGGCGCCGAGGCGCTGCGGGCCCTGACCTCCCAGCCGGTCGATCTCGCCGTGCTCGACATCAAGATGCCGCGCATGGACGGGATGGAACTGCTGGAGAAGCTGCGGCGTTCCAGCGACCTGCCGGTGATCTTCCTGACGTCGAAGGACGACGAGGTGGATGAGCTGATGGGTCTGCGGATGGGCGCCGACGACTACATCAAGAAGCCGTTCTCCCAGCGCCTGCTGATCGAGCGGATCCGCACCCTGCTGCGCCGCGAATTGAGCCGCGGCGCCGCCCAGGCGACCGGCGAGGCGCCGCTGACCCGCGGCGAGCTGATGCTGGATTCCACCCGCCATCTCTGCACCTGGGCCGAGAAGCCGGTCGAGCTCACCGTCACCGAGTTCCTGCTGCTGAAGGCGCTCGCCCAGCGCCCCGGCCATGTGAAGAGCCGCGACCAGCTGATGGACGCGGCCTATGGCGAGAACATCTACGTCGATGACCGGACGATCGACAGCCACATCAAGCGGCTGCGCAAGAAGTTCAAGGTCGTCGATACCGAGTTCAACCAGATCGAGACGTTGTATGGGGTCGGCTATCGCTATCGCGAGACCTGACCGCTTCCGGCGCCCGCCGACCGTCAACGGGGCGTGCCGCCGGGTTTCCCGGCTGAATCGCCCGCGGTCGAAGCATGCGGGATCCGGCCGTCATGGCTGATCCCGTCCGCCAGGGCGGCAGGGTCGAGCCGACGCTCGACGGCCCACGCTCCACCCATTCCGAATGGCGGCTGCCGGATTCGACGAGCCCCTCGCGGTCCAATCAGGGCCGCATCGTCTCGTTCTTCAGGCGCCGGCCCAAGCCCGGCGATGACGCACCGGCCGAGCCCGCGCTCGAGCGCCGGCCCGCCGCCAGGCCCGCACCGGTCGCCAAGGCGCCGGCCGCGAAGGCGCCGATTCCTGCCGCGCCGACGGTCGAGCGCGATGCCGAGGCACCGGCCAGGAAGCGCGCCGGCCGCAAGGAGGCGCGGCGCACCAGCGTGCCGACCGCGCGGCGCAGCCTGTGGGCCTCGCCGATCACCCGGCGCATCCTGCTGCTCAACGTGGTGGCGCTGGCGATCCCGGTCATCGGCCTGCTCTACCTGCCGACCTATCGCGACAGCCTGATCCAGTCGGAACTGGAGCTGCTCACCACCGAGGGCGAGCTCTTCTCCGGCGCGCTGGCCGAAAGCGGCGTCGTCACCGATCCCGACGGCTCGGAGCGGCTGCAGCCCGACACGTCGCGCCAGACCATCCGCCGGCTGGTCGATGTCTCGAAGACTCGCGCGCGGCTGTTCCTGCCGAACGGTACCTTGATCGCCGATTCCTTCCTGCTCTCCGGCCCCGGCGGCATCCTGCTGATCGAGCCGCTGCCGCCGCCGGAGCCGCCGGAAGGTCCGATCCTGCGCGCGCTGGGAAGCGCCTATGACTGGCTGCTCGGCCAGCTTCCCGCCAGCGAGCTCTATCCGCCCTATGGCGAATCCGCGATCCAGGTCGCCGACGATTACAAGGAGGTCGGCCAGGCTCTCGACGGCGAGATCGGCACCTCGGTGCGCAGCGGCGCCGACGGCTCCCTGGTGCTCTCGGTCGCGGTGCCGGTGCAGCGCTATCGCCAGGTGCTGGGCGCGCTGTTCCTCACCAAGACCGGCAAGGGGATCGAGGTCACGCTGCGCAAGACGCGCCTCACCATCATCGCGATCTCGCTGGTGGCGTTCGGCATCACGGTCTTGGCCTCGCTCTATCTCGCCAGCACGATCGCGCTGCCGATCCATCGCCTGGCCGATGCCGCCGACCGGGTGCGGCGCTCCAAGGGCCGCGCCGTCGCCATCCCCGACTTCTCGCGCCGCCGCGACGAGATCGGCGACCTTTCCGGCGCGCTCCGGGACATGACCGAAGCGGTCTGGCGCCGCATGGACGCGATCGAGCGCTTCGCCGCCGACGTGGCGCATGAGATCAAGAATCCGCTGAGCTCGCTCCGGAGCGCGGTCGAGACCGTGGCGCGGATCGAGGACCCGCAGCAGCAGCGGAAGTTGATGAGCATCATCCTCGACGACGTGCAGCGCCTCGACCGCCTGATCAGCGACATCTCCGATGCGAGCCGGGTCGATGCGGAAATGTCCCGCGCCGAGGTCAGCCGGGTGAAGATCCGGGACGTCGTCACCGCACTCACCGACATCCACGCGGTCACCGGCGGCGACGGCGCGCCGCGCGTGCTCGCCGATCTGCCGCCGAGCGACGAGCTCGCGGTGCTCGGCGCCGAAGGGCGGCTCGGCCAGGTGTTCCGCAACCTCCTCAGCAACGCGCTCTCCTTCAGCCCGCCGCGCGGCGCGGTGACCCTGCGCGCGCGCCGCCGCGGCGACCGCATCCTCGTGATGGTCGAGGACGAGGGTCCGGGCATCCCCGAGGACAAGCTGAAGGCGATCTTCGACCGCTTCTATTCCGAGCGGCCGCAGGGCGAAAAGTTCGGCACGCATTCGGGCCTCGGCCTCTCGATCTCGCAGCAGATCGTCGAGGCGCATAACGGCACGCTCACCGCCGCCAATCGGCGCGACGCCGGCGGCGCGGTGATCGGCGCGCGCTTCACCATCGACCTTCCCGCGGCATAGCCGCGCATGCCGACGCGCCTTCCATGAGCGATCCTCCGGAGGGCGAGTCCGAAAGCCTGGAGATCGACGGCACCGCGGTCGCCCTTCACGAGGGTGCGCTGCTGCTGACCGGGAAATCGGGCAGCGGCAAATCCGATCTCGCCTTGCGTCTGATCGATGCCGGCGCGCGGTTGATCTCGGACGATCGCGTGCGGCTGATCCGGCGCGAGGCGCGGCTCTGGTGCCGCGCGCCGCGCGACATGCCGCCGGCGCTCCACGGCCGAATCGAGGCGCGCGGCGTCGGCATCATCCCGGTGCCGGTCGCCGAGGGCCCGGCGCCGCTGCTCTGGTGCGTGGAATTGGCGCCCGGCGGCGGTATCGAGCGTCTGCCGGCCGCGGAAAGCCGCCGCTTTCTCGGCATCGACGCGCCGCTGCTGCGGCTCGACCCGTTCGAGGCCTCGACGGTCGCCAAGCTTCGCCTTGCCGCCGCCTGCGGACCGGGATTAATAATGGGCCGCGAATGAACGACCTTACGGCCTCGGCGGAGTCCGCCGCCTCGAGTCGCGACGCGCATCGCCGCCGCCTGCTGCTGGTGACCGGCCTGGCCGGTGCCGGGCGCAGCACGGCGCTCAAATGCCTCGAAGACCACGACTTCTAAGCGGTCGACAACCTGCCGCTCGATCTGCTGCCGCATCTGGTCAGCGGCGTCAGCGCCTCCGCGCCGCGCGCGCTCGCGATCGGCATCGACAGCCGCACCCGCGACTTCAATGCCGCCGTGCTGGTCGCGCGGCTGGAGCAGATGAAGGCCGAGAGCGGGCTCGACGTGCGGCTGCTGTTCCTGACCAGCAACGAGGAGACGCTGCGGCGCCGCTTCACCGAGACGCGCCGCCGTCATCCGCTGGCGCCCGATCGCCCGATCGCCGACGGCATCGCGCAGGAGCAGCGCCTGATGGAGCCGGTGCAGCGCGCGGCCGACCTGGTCATCGATACCAGCGACACCACGATCGGCGAGTTCAAGGTCCTGTTGGCCGCGCAGCTCGGCCTTGCCGCGCGCAGCGACCTCGCGATCACCGTGCTCTCCTTCTCCTATCGGCTGGGCCTGCCGCGCGAAGCCGACCTGGTGTTCGACGTGCGCTTCCTCGACAATCCGCATTACGATCCCGCGCTCCGGCCGCTGACCGGCGAGGACGACCGGGTCGGCAAAGTCGTCGAATCCGACCCGACTTTTGCCGGTTTCTTCGCCGGGATGACCGGACTATTGTGGCCGCTGCTGCCGGGCTATGAGCGGGAAGGGAAGAGCTACCTTACCATCGCCATCGGCTGCACCGGGGGACGCCATCGTTCGGTCTTCGTGGCGCGCCGCCTGGCACAATGGCTCGAGGGGAAGGGGAGGCGGCCGGTTCTGCGTCATCGCGATCTCGGCCGCGGCGTTGCTGTAGATGCGCTTGCGGCTGACGCCGCGGGGGATACGCTCGCGGCCAACGCCGCGGGGGATGCGCCTGCGGCTGACGCCGCGGGGAATCCGCCTGCGGAGGGGACCGCGGGCGAAGCTGGAAGGGAATGATGATCGGCATAGTTCTGGTGACCCATGGTCAGCTGGCCAGCGAGTTCGTGGCCGCTTTGGAACATGTGGTCGGTAAGCAGACCGGCGTCGCCGCCGTCTGCATCGGGCCCGACGACGACATGGAGCAGCGCCGCAAGGAGATCCTCTCGACCGTCGCCAAGGTGGACCAGGGCAAGGGCGTCGTGCTGCTGACCGACATGTTCGGCGGCACGCCCAGCAACCTCGCGATCTCGGTGCTCGACAAGGCGAATGTCGAGGTGATCGCCGGCGTCAACCTGCCGATGCTGATCAAGCTCGCTTCGGTCAGGGGCTCGATGAGCCTGCCCGCCGCGGTGACCGCGGCGCAAGAGGCCGGCCGCAAATACATCAACGTCGCGTCACAACTCCTGAAGGCGAGCGAGTGCTGAGAGCAATGTCCGAAGGGGAAGTGAAAACCGTCAAGGCGCGGATCCAGAACCAGAAGGGCTTGCATGCCCGCGCCGCCGCCAAGTTCGTGAAGGTCGCGAACGGCTACGATGCCGAGATCCGCGTGGTCAAGGGAGAGACCGACGTGTCGGGCCGCTCGATCATGGGCCTCATGATGCTGGCGGCCGGGATCGGCTGCGAGATCGAGATGCGCGCCGAGGGACCGGCGGCGGGCTCGGTCCTGGCGGCCTTGGTCGATCTCATCGACCGGAAATTCGATGAAGAGTGAGAAGCCGGCGCCCAAGTTCAAGCGCCGCCGCAAGCTCGCGGAAGAAACAGCGCCGCGCGAGACCGGCCGCAAGGAGATCATCCTCGTCGGTCTCGGCGTCTCCGCCGGCATCGCCATCGGCGCCGCGCATCCGGTCGAGCTCGGCGCCGTCCAGATCCCGGAATACGACATCGCCGATGGCGAGGTCGAGGCCGAGCTCGCGCGCTTCAACGAGGCCTTGGCCAAGTCCGAGCGCCAGCTCAAGAAGCTGAAGAGCAAGAGCGCCGAGCTGCACGGCGCGGCGGCCGAAGAGCTGGGCTTCCTGCTGGAAGCGCATATGCAGATGCTCTCCGGCTCGCGCGTGGTGCGCGGCGTCGAGGGGCGGATCCGCCGCGACCGCATCAACGCCGAGGCCGCGGTCCAGGCGGCGATCTCCACCGTCGCCGAGGAGTTCGAGGGCCTTGACGATCCCTACCTGGCGGCGCGCGCGGCCGATGTGCGCGAGGTCGGCAACCGGCTGCTGCGCAATCTCACGAAGACGCCCTACGAGGCCTTCAAGCATCTGCCGGAAGGCGCCGTCATCATCGCCGAGGAGCTGACCCCTGCGGATACTGCGCTGCTCGATCCGCGCAAGGTGGCGGGCTTCGCGACCGCGCTCGGCGGCGCGCAGAGCCATACCGCCATCATGGCGCGCTCGCTGGAACTGCCCGCGGTGCTCGGCATCCCGGAGCTGCTGACCAAGGTCAAAAGCGGCGACGGCATCATCATCGACGGCTATACCGGCCGGGTCGTCATTCGCCCGACCCGCGAGCGGCTCGCCGAATATCAGCGCCGCATCGCCCATCTCGAGCAGGAGACGCAGAAGCTCGCCGGTCTGCGCCGCCTGCCCTCGATGACCACCGACGGGCGCCGCATCGGCCTCTTCGCCAATCTGGAATTGCCGCGCGAGGTGGAGAACGCGCTGCAGGGCGGCGCGGCCGGCGTCGGGCTGCTGCGCACCGAGTTCCTCTACATGAACCGTGCGACGCTCCCCAGCGAGGACGAGCAATACGAGATCCTGCGCGAGATCGTCGAAGGCATGTCCGGCCGCCCGGTGACGATCCGCACCCTCGACATCGGCAACGACAAGCTCGCCCCGGCGCTGAAGGACCATATGGTCGAGACCGCCAATCCGGCGCTCGGCCTGCGCGCCATCCGCTTGAGCCTGCGCGACCGCGATCTGTTGGATGCGCAATTGGGCGCGATCCTCCGCGCCGGCGTGCACGGGCCGGTCCGGATCCTGCTGCCGATGATCTCCGCCGTCGCCGAGGTGCGGCAGACCCGCGCGGCGCTCGACCAGGTCGCGCGGCGCCTCAAGCGCCGCGGCGTCAAGATCGCCGAGCCGCTGCCGGCCTTGGGCGCGATGATCGAGATCCCGGGCGCCGCGCTCTCGGCCGATGCCTTGGCGCAGGCCGCCGATTTCTTCGCCATCGGCTCCAACGATCTCACCATGTACACGCTGGCGATCGATCGCGGCGAGGAGCAGGTGGCGCATCTCTACAACCCGCTGCATCCGGCGGTCTTGCGCCTGATCCAGTTCGCGACCGAAGCGGCGTTGCGCGCCCGCATCCCGATCAGCGTCTGCGGCGAGATCGCCGGCGATCCCAAATTCGTGCCGCTGCTGCTGGGCCTCGGCATCCAGGAGCTCTCGATGGCGGTCAGCAACATCCCGCGGGTCAAGCAGCGGGTGCGCAGCCTCGACTTCGCCGCCGCCGCGCGCTGCGCCCGCACCATCATGGACCAGACCGATAGCGGCCGCATCGCGGCCTTGCTCGACGATTTCAACGCGCTCGCGACGTGATGCGCGCGACGTAATCTCGCCGCATCTCCGCCCCATGGTCGACCGAATGCCACGCCATCGTCCCGGACGAAGACAACCGGGGACGATCTCGCGCATGGGACGAGGACTGGAACGCGCGGCGCTGACCATCATCGGCGCCGTCATTCTCTACGCCGTCGCGGCATTGACGCTCGGCTATTGGCCTGCGAACCGCGATTTCCAGCCGGCGAGCACCGGCAGCGAGATCTTCGTCTGCTCCAACGGCGTGCACACCGACTTCGTGCTGCCGGTGACCAGTCCGGTCATCGACTGGGCGGAGCGCTTTCCGCCGCGCGACTTCGGCGGACCGGTCGCGGGCTTCGACCATCTCGGCATCGGCTGGGGCGATCTCGCCTTCTATCGCGCGACGCCGCATTGGGAGGACTTCCGCATCGGCACGGCGTTGCATGCGCTGGCCGGGCTCGGCCCGACGGCGCTGCATGTGCAGTACCGGCATGCGCCGGGGCCGATGGAGAAATGCGGCCGCCTCACGATCGACGACGCGCATTACCGTGCGCTGGCGGATTACATCGACGGCTCGCTGCTGGCCTCCGCGGCGGGAGATGCGGCGGTCCTGGCTTCGACCGGTTATGGCGCCAGCGATGCCTTCTACATCGCGGTCGGGCGGTTCAGCCTGTTCAAGAGCTGCAATGTCTGGATCGGCCAGGGGCTGCAGGCCGCCGGCCTGCCGAGCGGAATCTGGACGCCCTTCGCCTTTCTGGTCCTGGCCCATCTGCCGGCCGCGGCGCCGTAACACGGCCTTAACGTTAAGCCTTTCATCCGAAAGGGAGATTTGCGCATTGCCGGGGATCCAAGCGCCCTTGCCGCGCCCGGCCTCCCCTGGTATAGGCCTGCAGCCTGATTCCCCTCCCAATCCCCTGTAGGAGAACCGCATGTCCGTTGCGCGCGATACCAAGTCCACCGGTTCGGGTGGCGGCGATTTCAAGGTAAAAGACCTCAGCCTCGCCGATTGGGGCCGCAAGGAGCTCAACATCGCCGAGACCGAGATGCCGGGCCTGATGGCCCTGCGCGCGGAATACGGCAAGTCGCAGCCGCTCAAGGGCGCGCGCATCGCCGGCTGCCTGCACATGACGATCCAGACCGCCGCACTGATCGAGACCCTGATCGCGCTCGGCGCCGAAGTGCGCTGGTCGTCCTGCAACATCTTCTCGACCCAGGACCATGCCGCCGCGGCGATCGCCGCGAAGGGCATCCCGGTCTTCGCCTGGAAGGGCGAGACCGAGGAGGAATATTGGTGGTGCGTCGAGCAGACCATCCAGGGTCCGAACGGCTGGACGCCGAACATGATCCTCGACGACGGCGGCGACCTCACCCAGATCATGCACGACAAGTATCCGCAGCTCCTCGCCAAGGTGAAGGGCATCTCCGAGGAGACCACGACCGGCGTGCATCGCCTCTACGAGATGGCGAAGGACGGCTCGCTGAAGGTGCCGGCGATCAACGTCAACGACTCGGTCACCAAGTCGAAGTTCGACAACAAGTATGGCTGCCGCGAGAGCCTGGTCGATGCGATCCGCCGCGCGACCGACGTCATGATGGCGGGCAAGGTCGCGGTGGTCGCCGGCTTCGGCGACGTGGGCAAGGGCTCGGCGGAATCGCTGCGCCATGCCGGCTGCCGCGTGCAGGTGACCGAGGCCGATCCGATCTGCGCGCTGCAGGCGGCGATGGAAGGCTATGAGGTCGTGACCATGGAAGACGCGGCGCCGAAGGCCGACATCTTCGTGACCGCGACCGGCTGCGTCGATGTCATCACCGTCGATCACATGCGGGAGATGAAGGACCGCGCGATCGTCTGCAACATCGGCCATTTCGACAGCGAGATCCAGGTCGCGGCGCTGAGGAACTTCAAGTGGCACAACGTGAAGCCGCAGGTCGATGAGGTCGAGTTCGCCGACGGCAAGCGCATCCTGCTGCTGGCCGAAGGCCGCCTGGTGAACCTGGGCTGCGCCACCGGCCATCCGAGCTTCGTGATGTCGGCCTCGTTCACCAACCAGGTGCTGGCGCAGATCGAGCTCTGGACCAACCACGGCAAGTACAAGAACCAGGTCTACGTGCTGCCGAAGCATCTCGACGAGAAGGTCGCGTCGCTGCACCTCGCCAAGGTCGGCGCCAAGCTCACCAAGCTCAGCGACAAGCAGGCGAAGTATCTCGGCGTGGCGCAGGCCGGCCCGTTCAAGCCGGAGACCTACCGCTACTGATGCCCATCGGGATTTGAGCCAAAGTCGCTCGATCGAGCGGGGGAGTGGCCGACGGCCGCTCCCCCTTTTCGTTTCGGGGTGTTTCGTTTTGGGTCATGTGGCCCCCGGTTGAATTCGGGGTTACACTGGCCGCGATGGGAATCTGCGGTCGAGGGATGATTCGGGGGAGCCTGGCTTGGGCGCCGGCACTGCTGCTGGCCATGGGCGGCCGCGCCCTGGCGCAGACGGCCGATGCGGGATCCGGCCCACCCGCTTCTTATATCTCGCTCATCATTGCGCTGATCGCCGCGGCCGCGGCGGTGCTGGGCTTCAGCAAGGCCCGGCGCAGCCGCGCCGAAGCCGAGGACGCGAAGGCCGCCCAGGCGGCGGCCCGCGCGGTCCAGGATTCCGCGCCGGTCGGCCAGGTCGCGATCCTCGCATCGGGCGGCCTCGCCCTCAACACGACCGCCTGCAGCTTTCTCGCCGGCACCCCGAATACCGCCGATGCGCTGGTCGCCTGCATCGCCGAGGCCGATCGGACCTCGCTCAAGGACGCGCTCGCGGCACTCGGCGCGGGGACGAGCTTCACGCGGGTGGCCAAGCGCGCCAGCGACGGCCGCAGCCTGAAGCTGGTCGGGTTCCGCGCCGGCGACCAGCAGCGGATCTGGATCGAGGACGTGCACGATCTCCTGGAGGAGGCGCAGGGGCCCGCGCGCCGGGCGCAGGCCGAGATCGGCAAGATGGCGGCGGTGCTGGACCGCCTGCCTTACCCGGTCTGGCGGCGCGACGCCGAGCTCGGCCTCGCCTATTGCAACCACGCCTTCGCCGACCTGCTCGACATGACCGCGCAGGACGTGATCGCCCGCTGCCGCGAGGTGAGCCCCGCCACCAAGGCGCTGGCGCGCCGGGCGCAGAAGGCGGGCCTCGCCCAGTCCGAGAGCCAGCAGCTTGTGGTGAAGGGGCGCCGTCGGCTGTTCGATTTCCACGAAGTGCCGGTCGAGAACGGCATGATCGGCTTCGCCCTGGACCAGACCGCGCTGGAAGAGAGCCATGCCGAGCTGGTGCGCCACATCGCCGCCCATGACGACGTGCTGCAATCGCTGGGCACCGGCATCGTGATCTTCGGGCCGGACCGGCGGGTCAAGTTCTTCAACGGCGCCTATCGCGAGCAGTTCGGCCTCGATGCCGGCTTCCTGCGGTCCGAACCCACCATCGATCAGGTGCTGGAGGCCAAGCGCGAGCGCCGCAAGATCGCCGAGCAGGCGGATTTCCGTTCCTACAAGCAGGAATTCATCCGCCATGTGATGACCCTGATCGAGCCGTTCGAGGACCTGATCCACACGCCGGGCGAGACCACCTTCCGCATGGTGGCGACCCCGCATCCCTTCGGCGGCGTCCTGCTGACCTTCGAGGACGTGACCGACAAGCTGGCGATGGAGCGGAACTACAACACGCTGATCGCCGTGCAGAAGGAGACGATCGACCATCTCTACGAAGGCATCGCCGTGTTCGGCAGCGACGGCCGCCTGAAGATCCACAACCCGGCTTATGCCAAGCTCTGGGGCCTGAGCGAGGCCGACCTGGAGGACGGGCCCCATGTCGGCCGGATCGTCGATCTGGTGCGGCCGTATTTCGGGGGGCCGACCGATTGGAGCGAGGTGCGGCGCCGCATCGTCAGCGACGTGGTCGAGCGCACGCCGCGCAGCCTGCGCCTGGAGCGCAAGGACGGCACGATCGTCGATATCGCCGGCATCCCGCTGCCCGACGGCGGCAAGCTGTTCAAATATGCCGACGTCACCGACAGCATCAACATGGAGCGCGCGCTGCGCGACCGCAACGAGGCGCTGATCGCCGCCGACCGGCTGAAATCGGAATTCATCGCCAATGTCTCCTACGAGTTCCGCACGCCGCTCAACGTGATCATCGGCTATGCCGAGCTGCTGATCCGGCAATATTTCGGCGCGCTCAACCAGCGCCAGTCGGAATATGCGGCCAGCATCCTGGACGCGGCGCAGGGCCTGCTGCTGATGGTCGGCGACGTGATCGACGTCGCGGCGATCGAGGCCGGCTATATCCGGCTCGACGTCGCCGAGATCCGCCTGCGGCCGGTGCTGGATTCGGTGCTGCGGCTCTATCAGCAGCGCGCGCATAGCCGGGAGATCACGCTCTCGATCGACGGCGTCGGCGAGCAGCTTTCGCTGCGGGCCGACGAGCAGCGCCTGAAACAGGCCCTCGCCAACCTGATCAGCAATGCGGTCGGCTCCGGCGCGGTCGGCAGCCGGGTCGATATCTCGGCCGCCAATGAGGGCGGCTATGTCTCGATCTCGGTCAAGCAGACCGGGGTGCAGGGCGGCGTGGTCGCCGAGCCGACCGATATGGGCATGGGCAGCACCGGGCGCGCCTCGCTCGGCCGCGGCAGCACCCGCGGCCTCGGCATGTCGCTGGTGAAGACCTTGATCGAGCTCCATGGCGGCACGCTGGAGACCCGCGCCGGGCCGGGCCTGCGGCTGGTGATCTGCCGGATCCCGGATGACAGAAGTCAGATATCGGATGTCAGAAGCGAACCGGCGATCGCCGCGTCCGGCGAGTAGAGCCTGTCTTCTGACATCTGCCTTCTGACATCTGTCAGCCTGCCTTCGGAACTCCTTGGGTCGTCGAATATTCGAAGTGCAGCGCTTCGCCGGGATGGACCAGCGGATAGATGGCATGCGCCGCCATCGCGACCTCGGAAAAGCCGCACAGGATCAGCTTCAGCTTGCCGGGATAGTTGGCGATATCCCCGACCGCGAAGATGCCCGGCGCGCTGGTGGCGCAGCTCTGGGGATCGACCGCGATGTGGTTGCGCTCCAGGTTGAGGCCCCAATGCGCGATCGGGCCGAGATCCATGGCGAGGCCGAAGAACGGCAGCAGGATGTCCGCCTCCAGCCGTTTGACGTTGCCGTCGAGGGTCGAGACCTCGACCGCCGAGAGCTGCCCGCCGGACCCGACCAGGCCGTGGAGCTGATAGGGGACGACGAGATCGATCTTGCCGTCTTTCGCCAGGGCCTCCATGCGGGCGACCGATTCCGGCGCGCCGCGGAACTTCGGCCGGCGATGCACGACATAGATCCGCTCGGCGATGTCGGCGAGCCCCAAGGTCCAGTCGAGCGCGGAATCGCCGCCGCCGGCGATCACGACGCGCTTGCCGCGGAAATCCTCGCGCCGTTTGACCAGGTAGAAGACGCTGGTGCCTTCGTAATGCTGCAAGCCGTCGAGCGGCGGACGATTGGGGCCGAAGGCGCCGCAGCCGGCGGCGACGATGACCGCGCGGGCCTCGATGACGGCGCCCTGGTCGGTCTCCACCCGCCAGTCCTCGCCGTTGCGCGTGAGCTTGTCGACCCGATGGCCGAGATGGAAGGTGGGATGGAACGGGGCGGCCTGTTCTTCGAGCTTGCTGATCAGTGCGGCGGCCTCGATCGCCGGATAGCCGGGAATGTCGTAGATCGGCTTCTCCGGATAGAGCGCCACGCATTGGCCGCCGCTGCTTTCCAGCGCGTCGATCACATGGCACTTCATCTTCAGCATGCCGCATTCGAAGACGGCGAACAGGCCCACCGGTCCCGCGCCGATGATCGCCACATCCGTCTTGTGGACTTGAGCCGTCATGCCGAATCTCCTCAAAGCAGCAGGGCATCCTGCCCCGCCGAAACCGCGCCGATCAAGCCATGCCGGTCCGGATTGCCATCGCCGGCCCGGCTCTTTACAAGCTGGGACCGGTCCCAGCTTGTCTCCGTGCCTTGTCGCAGCCCCGGCATGCCCGACTTGATCAAATCCGACTTGATTTTGCCGAACCCCGCGGCGACCGAAAGGCTGGCCGCGATCATTGCCGCGGAAGCGCGTCCCGGCGACGCGATTCTGCTTTCCGGCGACCTCGGCGCCGGAAAGACCCATTTCGCGCGGGCCTTTATCAATGCCCTGGCCGACAGCGTCGAGGAGGTGCCGAGTCCCACTTTCACCCTGGTGCAGAGCTATCCCGCGACCGCGGCAGGCAAGCCGGTCGAGATCTCGCATTTCGACCTCTATCGCCTGAAATCCCCGGACGAGACCATCGAGCTCGGGATCGAGGAAGCCTTCGCCGAAGGCATCGCCCTGGTCGAATGGCCGGATCGGCTGGGCGCCATGACCCCGAAGCGCCATCTCGCCTTGCGTCTCGAGATCGCGCCGGACGGCGTCACGCGGCGTGCCTTCTTGCAGGGCACCGAGGATTGGCGCGATCGGCTCGCCGGCATCGCGCGGACGTTCGCGGCCTGAGATGACGGGTCCCGTCTCATCCTTCCTCAATGCCCAGGGCTGGGCCGATGCCCACCGGATGCCGCTCGCCGGCGACGGTTCGGCGCGGCGCTACACCCGCCTGGAATCGCGCGGACGGCGCTGTCTGCTGATGGAATGTCCGTCGGCAATTCCGCTGCAGCCCTTCCTCGACGTGGATGCGCTGTTGCGGCGGCTGGAGCTCAGCGCGCCCGAGGTTCTCGCCGCGGATCCCGCCGCCGGGTTTGCGCTGATCGAGGATTTCGGCGACGGCACCTTCACGCGCCTGCTGGCCGAGGGCGCCGACGAGACCGGTCTCTATACGCTCGCCGTCGATCTGCTGATCGCGTTGCATCGGCGCGCAGGTCCCGCCGATCTTGTTTCCGTGCCACCGTTCGACGATGCGCGGGCGCTGGACGGGCTGTTCCGGATGCTCGACTGGTACTGGCCCGCGATGCGCGGCGCGCCGGCCTCGGATCTCATGCGCCATGAATTCGAAGCCGCCTGGCGGCAGGTGCTGCCGGCGATGCGGCTTGTGCCGGATTCGATCGCGCTGTTCGACTATCACACCGACAATCTGTTCCGCCTGGACCGCGCCGGCATCGCCGCCTGCGGGCTCATCGACTTCCAGGACGCGGTGCGGGCGCCGGTGGTCTTCGACCTCGCGACCCTGCTGGACAACGATCGCCGCGCGATCCCCGATGCGCTGCGCGCGGCGATGATCGACCGCTATCTCGCGGCCTTCCCGGCGCTCGACCGTGACGCGTTCATGACGGCCTATGCGGTGAAGACCGCGCATTGGAACACGCGGATCGTCGGCACCTTCGCGCGGCTGTTGCGGCGCGACGGCAAACCCGGCTATCAGAGATTCATGCCGCGGGTCTGGGCGCTGGTCGCGCGACACATCGCCCATCCGGCCCTGGCGCCGGTCGCCGAATGGTATCGGCGCTACCTGCCGCCGGCCGACCGCAGGGTGTTGTCGGACAAAGCTCGGAGCCTGACGTGACCTTTCCCAAGACCGCGATGGTGATGGCGGCCGGCTACGGCAAGCGCCTCAGGCCGCTCACCGACACGGTGCCCAAGCCGATGGTGCAGGTGCTGGGTCGGCCGATGATCGACGTCGTGCTGAACCGGCTGGCGGCGGCGGGCGTCGAGCGCGTCGTCATCAACCTGCATCACCTGGGCGAGGTCATCCGCGAGCATCTGAAGGACCGCAAGGATCTCGAGATCCTCTACTCGGAGGAGCCGGAGATCCTGGAGACCGGCGGCGGCACCAAGAAGGCGCTGCCGCTGCTGGGCCCCGATCCGTTCTTCACGATCAATGCCAAGATCATCTGGCTCAACGGCCGCGAGGATGCGCTGCATCGCCTCGCCGATGCCTGGGACGATGCGCGCATGGATTCGCTGCTGCTGCTGCATCCCACGGTGACCGCGATCGGCTATGGCGGCCCCGGCGACTTCCGATTGGACCAGGAAGGGCTGGTGACGCGCCGGCTGGAATGGGACGTGGCGCCCTTCCTCTATACCGGCATCAACATCACCCATCCACGCCTGTTCGAGAATTCGCCGGACGGCGCCTATTCGGTCAACCTCCTCTGGGACCGCGCCATCGAAGCCGGGCGGCTCTACGGCATCCGCCATGACGGCGAGTGGTATCATGTCTCGACGCCGCAGCAGCTCGGCGATGTCGAGCGCGAACTCTCCTTCCACGGCATCAAATTCTAGGGGATCATTCGCGGATGAACCCGCGGGTCTTCACGATTCCCTCAGGCGTGCCGTTCGCCGATGCGCTGGCGGCCGGATTGATCGCGCGCGCCCGAAACGATTCTGGGGGCGTCGATCCGCTGGCGCTGTCGCGCATGACCCTGCTGCTGCCCAACCGCCGCGCCGCGCGCGCCATGGCGGACGCCTTCCTGCGCCGCGCCGATGCCGGCGGCGGCATTCCCGGCGGCGGCCTGCTGCTGCCCAAGCTGCAGCCGATCGGCGAGCCGGATGAGGATGCGCAGACGATTTCCGAGCTGGGCCTGGGCGAGAGCAATGCGGCCGACCTCGCGCCCGCGATCGGCGGCCTGCGCCGCCAGATGCTGCTGGCGCAACTTATCCATCGCTCGCCGCAGGCCCGGCTGGTCGAAGGCGGCGGCCCGATGCCGTTCGACCAGGCGATCCGCTTGGCGTCGGAGCTCGCGCGGCTGATCGACCAGGTCGCGACCGAGCGGCTCGACTTCTCCCGGGTCCGCGACCTGGCGCCGGCCGATTCCGTCTACTGGCAACTGACGGTGCGCTTCCTCGACCTGGTGCAGGAGCACTGGCCGCAGATCGTGGCGGCCGAAGGCGCGCTCGACCCGGCCGAGCGCCGCAACCTGCTGCTGGAGCGGCAATGCGCCCAATGGCGCGCCCGGCCGCCGGCGGGACCGGTGATCGCCGCCGGCTCGACCGGTTCGATCCCGGCCAGCGCCGATCTCATCGCGCTGGTCGCCGACCTGCCGCAGGGCATGGTCGTGCTGCCGGGCCTCGACCGGGACGCGGATGAAGCGGCCTGGGCGGCGATCGCCGGCGACCAGAGCCATCCGCAATACGGTCTTGCGCATCTGCTGAAGCGTCTGGAGATGACGCCGGCCGAGGTCGCGCTCTGGCCGTGCGACGGTTTTGCCGCGACGACCGGACCGCGCGGCGCCATCGTCTCGCACGCGCTGCTGCCGGCCGAGCAGACCGAGCGCTGGGGCGCGCTGGCGGAATCGCTGCGCGGCTCCGACCCGGCGCGGGCCTGGTCCGGCGTCAGCCGTGTCGATTGCGCGACCGAGCAGGAGGAAGCCGGCGTCATCGCCCTGCTGCTGCGCGAGGCGGTGGAGCGGCCCGCGCCGCAGCGCGCCGCGCTGGTGACGCCGGATCGCGGCCTCGCGCGCCGCGTCAAGGCGGAGCTCGCGCGCTGGGGCATCGCCATCGACGATTCGGCCGGCGAGCCTCTGCGGCTGACGGCGCCCGGCGCCTTCTTCCTGCTGATCGCCGAGGCCGCCGCCGAGGATTGGTCGCCGGTGCCGCTGTTGGCGCTGCTGAAGCATCCGCTGGCATCGGGCGGGCTCGCGCCCAACGCGTTCCGCGCCGCGATCCGCCGGCTGGAGCGCGCGGTTTTGCGCGGCCCGCGCCCCGCCGCCGGGCTCGACGGCCTGAAGGCGACGATCGACGACATGCGCAAGGCAGCGCGCCATGACGGCGAGCGCGCCGCGTTGCGCGAAGCCGGCGCCTTCATCCAGCCGCTCATCGGCATCGCCGCGGAATTCGCCGCGCTGGCCGGCGCATGCCCGTTGGCGACGCGGCTCGACGCCCATGTACGGCTGGCCGAGGCGCTCGCCAACTCGGACACCGAGCGCGGCATCGAGCGGCTGTGGCGCAATGAAGCGGGCGAGGCGCTGGCCGATTTCGTCGCCGAGCTGCGCGATGCCGGCCGCGATGCGCCGCCGTTGAATCCGGCCGATTACGTGGCGCTGCTGCGCGAGCTGATGGAGAGCGTCGCCGTACGGCCGCGCTATGGCCTGCATCCTCGGCTCTTCATCTGGGGCCCGCTGGAAGCGCGGCTGCAGCAGGCGGAGCTGGTCGTGCTCGGCGGCCTCAACGAAGGCGTCTGGCCGCCGGAGCCGCCGGTCGATCCCTGGCTCAGCCGTCCGATGCGCGCCGAGTTCGGCCTGCCGGCGCCGGAGCGGCGCATCGGCCTCTCCGCCCACGACTTCCAGCAGGCGATGGGTGCGCCGCGGGTGGTGCTGACGCGCGCGCTGCGCGCGGCGGGCCAGCCGACGGTGCCGGCACGCTGGCTGCTGCGCTTCGAGGCCTTCCTGCAATTGCTCGGCGTCGAGGGCGATCGCGATGCCGCGGTCTTGCGCGGCTGGCAGCGCAATCTCGACCGCGCCGAGATGGTGCAGCCGATTTCGCGTCCGATGCCGCGTCCCGGCGCCAAGCGCCGGCCGGATTCGCTGTCGGTGACGCAGATCGAGACCTGGATGCGCGATCCCTACGGCATCTACGCGCGCCACATCCTGAAGCTGAGGCCGCTCGACCCGATCGACCAGGACCCCGATCTTTCCGATCTCGGCATGATCGTGCATCAGGCTTTGCACCGCTTCGTCGCCGCCTATCCCGATGCGCTGCCGGAAGACGGGCTGGACCTTCTGCTCGAGATCGGCCGCGCGGAATTCGCGCCCTATGAGAGCAAACCGGCGGTGATGGCCTTCTGGTGGCCGCGCTTCGAGAAGATCGCCCGCTGGTTCATCGAGGCGGAGACCGAACGTCGTCCCACGCTGGAGGAAAGCCGCACCGAGCTGGAGGGCACCGCCAGCATCGCCGAGGTCAAGCCGGCCTTCACCCTGAAGGCGCGCGCCGACCGCATCGATCGCCTGAACGACGGCGAGCTGGTCCTGATCGACTACAAGACCGGGGCCGCGCCCGGACATAAGGAAGTGCTGCTCGGTCTTTCGCCGCAATTGTCGCTGGAGGCGGTGATCGCGCTGGAAAGCGGCTTCAAGGATCTCGCTTACGGCAAGGTGGCGCGGCTGGAATACTGGCGGCTCTCCGGCGGCGCCGTCCCGGGCGAGATCAAGGAAGTGCGCCAGCCCGGCCGCGGCGGCGGGCCGGTCGATGCCAACGACCTGGCCGAGAAGGCGCGGCAGGGCCTGGTCGATCTGCTGCGCAGCTTCGGCAAGCCCGATGCCGTCTATCCGCCGGCGCCGCGCGCGGAATACGCGCCGCGCTACAACGATTATGAGCATCTGGCGCGCATTGCCGAATGGACCGTCAACCAGACCGACGAGGAGGCGGGCGAGTTTGGCTGACATCGTTCCGTTCCCGCATCCTGCTCGCCGCGCCGCGCCCGCCGCGACACCGGAGCAGCTCGCCGCCTCCGATCCCAGCGTCTGCGCCTGGGTCGCGGCTTCGGCCGGCTCCGGCAAGACGCAGGTGCTGCGCGACCGCGTGCTGCGCCTGTTGCTGAGCGGTGCGCGGCCGACCGGCATCCTCTGCCTCACCTTCACCCGTGCCGCGGCGGCGGAGATGGCGAACCGCATCGCCAACCGGCTGCGCGATTGGGCGGTCAGCGACGAGACGGCGCTGACCGGCGACCTGACCGCGCTGATCGGTGCGGCGCCCAACCGCGAGACCGTGCGCACCGCGCGCCGCCTGTTCGCGCAGGTTCTGGACGCACCGGGCGGCATGCGGATCGAGACCATCCACGCCTTCTGCCAATCGCTGCTGCGGCGCTTCCCGCTGGAAGCCGGGGTCGCGCCGCATTTCCGCCTGATCGAGGACCGCGAGCAGGCCCTGCTGGAATTCGAGGCACGCGAAGCGATGCTGGTCGCGGCGCGCAGCGGCCAGTCGAAGCCGGTCGCCGCCGCTCTGGCGCGGGTGGTGGGGCGGATCTCCGAGGGCCGCTTGAACGAGCTGCTCGGCGAGTTCCTCGG
>DASZYM010000186.1:0-2453 GCA_035545355.1 Dongiaceae bacterium | reverse complement strand
TCTTGCGCGGCAGGCGTGTGAGAGCGACCAGCAGATCGGTCAACTGGCCGCCCTTCGGCGACTCGCCGAAGATGTGCAATCCGTCGCGGATCTGCAGCTCCTTCAGCTCGCAGAGATGGTTGTCGAGCTTGCCGAGCGCCGTCTCGGTATCGTCCTCGCGGGCGATGCCGCAATCGGCCGCGAGGCCGCTGGCCTGGGCAAGATCGACGATCTTGCCCTTGAGCACCGCACAGCGGCGCGGATCGACCTGGGATGCCTCGTAGTATTCATCGACCAAAGCTTCCAACTCGCGCAGCGGGCCGTAGCTCTCGGCGCGGGTCAGCGGCGGGGTCAGATGGTCGATGATGACCGCGGCGCTGCGGCGCTTGGCCTGGGTGCCCTCACCGGGGTCGTTGACGATGAAGGGATAGATCAGCGGCGTCGCGCCCATGACCGCCTCCGGGAAGCATTCGGCGCAGAGCGCCAGCGACTTGCCCGGCAGCCATTCGAGGTTGCCGTGCTTGCCCATGTTGACGATGGCGTCGACGTCCGCGACCCGGCGCAGATAGGCGTAGAAGGCAAAATAGCCGTGCGGCGGCACCAAGTCGGGATCGTGATAGCTCGACACCGGGTCGATGTTATAGCCGCGCGCCGGCTGGATGCCGACCAGCACCGAGCCGAAGCCGAGCAGCGGCAGGCGGAACCGGCCTTCGGCGAAGAATGGATCCTGGCCCGCGGTTCCCCAGCGGGCGACCACCGCATGCCGGACCGCCGCCGGCAGCGTGGCGAAGAAGGCTTCGTAATCCTCGCGGTCGAGATGGATCGAGGTGACGTGCTCGCGGCTGGCGGCGGCATTGGTCTGCCCGCCGAGCAGCCGGTCGATCAACGCATCGCCATGAGCGGGGATATCGGCGACCGCATAGCCGGCCTCGCGCAGTGCGCGCAGTACGTTGATCGTGCCGGCAGGCGTGTCGAGGCCGACGCCATTGCCGATGCGGCCGTCGCGATTCGGATAATTCGCCAGCACGACGGCGATCGTGCGCTCCCCGGCCGGCTTGCGGCGCAGACGGATCCAGTGGGCGGCAAGATCGGCAACGAAATCGACCCGGTCGGCCACCGGCTCGGATTCGACGATGTTGCACTGGGTCGCGGCATCGAAACGCGCGGCGGCCTTGAAGGAGATGGCGCGGCTCAGGATGCGGCCGTCGAGCTCCGGCAAAGCCGCCTGCATGGCCAGATCGCGGGGCGAGAGGCCGCGGGTATTGTTTTGCCAATCCTTGGCGCCGCCGCTGGAGAGCACGACCTGCAGAACCGGGCAATCGGCGATATCGAACGGCGTCGCGAATTCCCCGCCCGGCTGGGAGACGGCAAATCCGGTCGCGTTCAGCACGAGGTCGGGCTTGGCGGCCGAGAACAGCTCCTCGATCAGACCCGCCGCGACCTGGTCCTTCAGGCTGTTGACGAAGATCGGCAGGGGATTGAGGCCGCGCGCGACTAAAGCTGCCATGAGAGCATCGATCGGCTTCAATGTGCCGGCCTGCATCAGCGCGCGATAGAAGACGATGGCGGCCACCGGTTGCTTCGGCAGCCAATGGCGCCGAAGGTCGGCCAGATCGACCGGCGTCGCGTCGGGCCAATAGAGTCCGGCTTTCAGCAGCGGGCGCGGCTCGAGCCATTCCGCCTTGCGGCCGATCACGTCGCCGGCAAAGAGCAGCGCCTGGCGCGCATTCTCGATCCCGCCTTCGGTGAAATAGCGCCAGAGGCGATGCGCATCGGCGGCATCGAGCGTGGTGAAGTCGGCGAGCTCCGGATCGGGCTGGTCGTCGCCGGGCAGGCAGACGAGCCTGACGCCGCCGGCCCGACACGCGGCGGAGACCTCCTCGATGCCATAGGGCCAATAGCGCTTGCCGCCGAGCAGGCGCACGACGACCAGCTTCGACTCGGCGATCACGCTCTCGACATAGGCATCGACCGAAAGATGATGCTGGAGCTGCAGCAGATTGGCGAGGCGCAGGCTCGGCTTGGGCTCGTGCAGCGTGCCGTAAGCCGCAGACAGGCAGGCCAGCTCGGTATCGGCGGCGGAGAGAATGACGATCTCGCCGGGACTCTGGCCGAGATCGATCGCCTCCGCGCCGTCGGAGATTTGACCGGGTTTGGCAGCGAGCAGGTGCATCAATGCAGCTCGCGCTTCCCCTCTCCCCTTGTGGGAGAGGGTTGCGCAGGATTAGCGAGCGGGAGCGAGCTTAGCCGGAGCTGGGTGAGGGGGCGCGCGCCGGTCGGCGCGCAGCGCGGCAGCGCTATGACGCTCTGACGAGCGTCGCGCACCTTCAGGTGCGCACCCCTCATCCAACTTCGGCTAGGTGCTTGACGCCAATCGCTCACATCAGCCCTTCACGGCCGCTTCGATCGCAGCGCGATCGAGGCCTTTGAGACCAATCACGACCAGCCGGCTGCGGCGATCCTCGTCGGCCGCC
>DASZYM010000185.1:0-2853 GCA_035545355.1 Dongiaceae bacterium | reverse complement strand
GACAGCCTGCTGGAACGGCAGATCTGAGGACGAGATATCGGCGCGTATAGATCGAGTCACCCGTTCGTGAACGTTTCCGGGTAACCGGGCGGGCAAGCGCGGCGTACTATCTCCGGAACCCGTTATCCGGAGCGCCACTATGTTCATCAAGATCAAACGCGGCTGGGAACTGCCGGAGAGCGCCGCGACGCCGGAAGGCATCTATCTGCGCCGGCGCGACCTGCTGGCGGCCGCCGGCATCACCATCGCCGCGCCGCTCGTCTCCACCGCGGCGCAGGCCGACGATCCGGCCGATCCCTCGGCCGCGCTCTATCCGGTCAAGCGCAACGACAAGTACAAGCTCGACCGCGACGTGACGCCGGAAGCGCTGTCGACCCACTACAACAACTACTATGAGTTCGACACCTCGAAGGACGTGGCCGAGCTCGCGCAGAAGCTGCCGCTTCGCCCCTGGGCCGTCACCATCGACGGCATGGTGGAGAAGGCGCAGACCATCGACATCGACACGCTGCTGAAGCAGATGCCGCTGGAAGAGCGGCTCTATCGCCATCGCTGCGTCGAGGCCTGGTCGATGGCGGTGCCCTGGAGCGGCTTCCCGCTGAAGGCGCTGGTCGATCTGGCCAAGCCGCTGTCGAGCGCGAAATACGTGCAGTTCGAGACCTTCGGCGTCAGCGACTGGGCGCCGGGGATGAGCGCGCCCTTCTATCCCTGGCCCTATCTCGAGGGCCTCACCATGGCCGAGGCGACCAACGAGCTCGCCTTCATGGTGACCGGCATGTATGGCAAACCGGTGCCCAAGCAGGACGGCGCGCCGCTGCGCCTGGTGACGCCGTGGAAATACGGCTTCAAGTCCGCGAAGGGCATCGTGAAGGTCAGCTTCACCGACCAGCAGCCGATGAATTTCTGGCAGGCGCTGCAGTCCAACGAATACGGCTTCTGGGCCAATGTGAATCCCGATGTCGCGCATCCGCGCTGGAGCCAGGCGGAGGAGCGCGTGCTCGGCGGCGGCATGGTGAAGACGCAGCTCTTCAACGGCTATGGCGAATACGTCGCGGGTCTCTACAGCGGCATGCAGGATCTCGGCGACACGCTCTATCGCTGATCCCGATCACCTGCCGCTCGTTTGATCACCCGTCTGCCTCTCGCTTGATCAAATCGATAGTGGCGCAGTGCGAAAGCGCGGCGAGCCGCGGACCAAAATCCGCTGTTGCAGTTCTGCCACGAGCACAAAAGAAAAATGCCGGGCCCGAAGGCCCGGCAAGTTAAACAGGGAGGCTTTACGTCTGGGAGACGTAGGATCCGAAGACCCCATCTGGGCCTTGCACCCAGATCTCTTTTGAGACTTTCGGCCTAAAACCTGGCTTCGGTCTCGAAACTCGCGGTCGGTTTCCAAAGGCGCATCGCGAAGAGCCGCTGCTTCAGAAGCCGGTCGATGGAACTGTTGCTAACCCGCAACAAGAGTGTTGCCAATCGACACGCGTAAACATAGGTCTTTCCGGCCCTCTGACCAGAGTCAAAAACACAAGCGCCCCATGCAAGTGCTGCATAACTATTTAGGCGTTATGCATCAATGACTTAGATGCCAAATCGGTTTGGTTCCGAAACGATTTGCGGGCGAAACCCGACCTTTCGAGTCGGGGTTTAACGATCAAGACGGCGCCTATTAGAACGGCACTGCAGCATAAAATTGGGGCTGTCTTCGCAGATGCGGTATCGCCCCCGCCGACCTACCCCTGCATCTTGCCTTCCGCCACCTTGCGGAGGAGGAAGTCACGGAAAACCTGAATGCGCTTGGAGTTCCGCAGTTCCTCCGGATAGACGAAATAGGCGTCGATCCGCGGCCCCTGCAGTTCGGGCAGCACGCGCACCAGATTGGCGAAGTCGGTCGCCATGAACTCGGGCAGGCTCGCCAGGCCCATGCCGCTCTGCACCGCGCGGCGGATGGCATAGACGCTGTTGACCTTCAGCACCGGGCGGCGCGGCCGGTCCTTGCGGGTGCCGGAGCGCAGGATCCAGTCGATCTCCGGCACCGGCGGGCGCTGGTCCTCGCCGAAGATGATGATGCGATGGCCGTCCAGCTCTTCCGGCGTCTTCGGGATGCCATGGCGTTTAAGATAAGCCGGCGATCCATAGATGTAGGTGTGCATGGTCATCAGATGCCGCTGGATCAGCTCCGGCTGACGCGGCGGCTGCATGCGGATCGCGACATCGGCCTCGCGCATCGAGAGGTCGAGCTCGCGGTCCTCGAGCACCAGGTCCACCTCGACATCGGGATAGAGCTCGACGAACTCGACGAGGTTCGGCGTCAGCCAGGCCGAGCCGAAGGCCTGGGTCGCCGTCACCTTGAGCCCGCCCTTCGGCCGGTCCTTGGATTCGCCGAGCTGCGCCTCGGCCATCGCGAGCTTGGAGAAGACCTCGTGGGCCGTGCGATACAGCAGCTCGCCCTGCTCGGTCAGGATCAGACCCCGCGCATGGCGATGGAACAGCGCGACGTTCAGGCTCTCCTCGAGCGAGCTGATCTGCCGGCTGACCGCCGACTGGCTGAGGTTCAGCGTCTCACCGGCATGGGTGAAACTGCCCGCCTCGGCCACGGCATGGAAAATCCTGAGTTTGTCCCAGTCCATCATGGACTGCCCCCTTATGGCCGCGGCACATGGCTTGCGGCTTCGATCCAATCCCCCGGCGGTCTACTCGGCTGCCTGGGCCGTCTCATGCTCCTGGGCGGCGAGGAAGCGCTCGGCTTCGAGTGCGGCCATGCAGCCCATGCCGGCGGCGGTGACCGCCTGGCGGAACACCTTGTCCTTCACGTCGCCGGCGGCGAAGACGCCCGGGATCTCGGTCGCGGTCGAATCC
>DASZYM010000184.1:0-2275 GCA_035545355.1 Dongiaceae bacterium | reverse complement strand
TCGAGGCCGAGCTTGCCGCCGAGCCCGCTCTCCGGCGAGGCGAAGTCGAGATAGTCGATCGGCGTGTTCTCGATCACGGTGATGTCCCGCGCCGGATCCATGCGGGTCGAGATCGCCCACATCACGTCCTTCCAATCGCGGGCATCGATGTCGTCATCCACCACGATCACGAACTTGGTGTAGATGAACTGCCGCAGGAACGACCAGACGCCCATCATCACCCGCTTGGCATGGCCGGGATAGGCCTTCTTCATCGAGACGACGGCGATGCGATAGGAGCAGCCCTCGGGCGGCAGCCAGAAGTCCTTGATCTCGGGGAATTGCTGCGTGAGCAGCGGGATGAAGACCTCGTTCAGCGCCTCGCCCAGGATCGACGGCTCGTCCGGCGGCCGCCCGGTATAGGTCGAGAGATAGATCGGGTCGCGCCGCATCGTGATCGCGCCGATGGTGAAGACCGGGAACGGCTCGACCGAATTGTAATAGCCGGTGTGATCGCCGTAGGGGCCTTCGTCGCGGTAATCGTCGAGCGACACATGGCCTTCGAGCACGATCTCGGCGGCGGCCGGCACTTTCAGTGGCACGGTCTTGCAATCGACCAGCTCGACCTTTTTGCCGCGGAGCAGGCCGGCAAACTGATATTCCGAGACCGTGTCCGGCATCGGCGTTACCGCGGCGAGGATGGTGCCGGGATCGGCGCCGATGACGACGGCTGCCGGGAAGGGCTCGGGCTTCGCCGCCTTCCAGCGCGCGTGATGCTGCGCCCCGCCGCGATGCTTCAGCCAGCGCATCAGGGTCTGGTTCCGGCCGATCACCTGCATCCGGTAGATGCCGAGGTTGAAATCGTCCTCTTTTCTTTTCCCGGGACCCTTGGTCACCACCAGCGGCCAGGTGATCAGCGGCGCCGGCTCGTTGGGCCAGCAGCCCTGGATCGGGAATTCGCCGAGATCGATCCGGTCTCCCGTCAGCACCACGTCCTGGACCGGACCGTAACCGACGGTCTTCGGCTTCATCGCCAGCACGGTCTTCACCAGCGGCAGCATCTCGAGGGCTTCCTTGAAGCCGCCGGGCGGCTCCGGCTGCTTCAGGAAGGCGAGGGTCTCGCCGATCTGGCGCAGCTCCTTCGGCTCGCGGTCCATGCCCCAGGCGACGCGCTCGACCGTGCCGAACAGGTTGACCAACATCGGATGCTTGTAGGCTTTGCCGGTCGCGCGGCTGACCGGGCGCTCGAAGATCACGGCGGGACCGCCTTCGGCGATCAGGCGGGTCTGGATCTCGGTCGCCTCCAGCTCGGGATCGACCGGCGCCGCGACGCGCTTCAGGCGTCCGGCGGATTCGAGACGGGCGATGAAATCGCGCAGGGAATCATACGGCATGGCGCGGCGAGCCTAGCGGTTTTGCCGAAGGCGGCCAACCGACTAAGATCGCCCCGATGCCGCCGATTCCCATCGAGTTCGAAGAGCTTCTCACCCCCGCCGGACGCCGCGTCCTCGCGGGCAAGGCGCCGGACATCTCCGGCGCCCTCGCCGATCCCAAGCGCCGCTTCGTGGCGCTCGAAGGCATGATCCGCAAGAGCGCCGCCGCGGCTCTTCGGAAGGTGCTCGAGCGCGAGATGCTGCCGCTGCTCCGGCCGATGGCTGTGCCGATCCCGCCCGAGACCATCTGGGAGATGGAGAAGAACTACGAGGAATGGCTGCCGAAGGCGGTGCGGGTGAAGACCGCGACTTTGGAGAACCGCCGGGCCAAGTCCTGGCATTGCGCCGAGGCGCTGGGCCTGATCGATCTGCTGAGCTCGGAGAGTTTCTTCGCCTTTGCCGAAGCGATCGCCGGCCGTCCGGTCAGGCGCAAGGTCGGCCAGCAGCTCCTCTGCTACGGCCCCGGCGACTATGCCGGTCCGCACAACGACCATCATCCCGAGGACAAGGGATACGAGAAGGGCTACCTGGACATCCACCTTTCGCTCTCGAGCCCGGCGGTCGCGCATCAATACCTGGTCTATGCGAAGGCCGGCCATTTCACCGAGATGGTGCCGGTCTCGGGGCTCGGCACGATCACGGCCTATCGGCTGCCCTTCTGGCACTACACGACGCCGCTGATGCCCAAGCCGGGACGCGACAAGGATGCGCGGCGCTGGGTACTGCTGGGGACGTTCGGGTTTCGCGCGACCTAGAACGAGGGTCGCTCACCCAACTCGCCTCAAGTCGAGCGGTGATCGCTCGGCTACTCCGGCGCCGCCAATCTCACTTCAGCCGCGCCGCGATCAGCTCCGTCCATTCCG
>DASZYM010000183.1:0-6338 GCA_035545355.1 Dongiaceae bacterium | reverse complement strand
ACTGGCGGACCGTGTCGCCGCCGAGCGCCGCGAAGGAGCAGCCGCCGGCGAACTCGGCGCGATGGCCCTCGGAGAGATAGCCCGCCGCATAATCGGCGAGCGTCGCGCCCTTGGGATGCAGCACGCGGATATTCGCCAGGGTCTCGGCGATCAGGTCGTCCTTCGATTTGAAATGCCCGTAGAAGCCGCCATGGGTCAGGCCGGCCGCCTGCATCACCTCGGCGACCGTCACGGTCTCGAAGCCCTTTTCCCGGAACAGCCGTCCCGCCGCCTCCAGGATCCGGCGCCGGTGCTCCGCCATCTGTTCCTTTGTGACCCGCATCACAACCTCCGCTTCCGCCCCTCCGCATGCTTGACAGCATACATGATCGCGATCATCTTTGCATTTACATGATAAACATCATGAATAAATCAACCCAAGCAAGGAGCCTTTCGATGTCCAGCAAGCCCGCGGTCCTCATCACCGGCGCCTCGACCGGAATCGGCGCCACCTATGCCGACCGCTTTGCCAGGCGCGGCCATGACCTGGTCCTGGTGGCGCGGGACGCCGCCAAGCTGGCCGAGGTCGCCGACCGGCTCCGCAAGGAGACCGGCGTCAAGGTCGATGTCCTGAGGGCCGACCTCACCCGCTCGGCCGAGCTCGCCAAGGTCGAGACCCGCCTCAAGGAAGACGCGCGGATCGGCATCCTGGTGAACAATGCCGGCACCGCTCTGCCCGGCGGCTTCCTGGACCAGGGCGCCGACACCCTCGCCAACCTGATCGCATTGAACGCGACCGCGGTCACCCGCCTCGCCAGCGCCATCGCGCCGCGCCTGGTGGCGCAGGGCGGCGGGGCGATCGTCAATATCGGCTCGGTCCTGGGTGTGGCACCGGAGCTCGCCTTCACCGTCTATGGCGCGACCAAGGCCTTCGTTCAGCTCCTGAGCCAGGGCCTCGATGTCGAGCTCGGGCCCAAGGGCGTCTATGTCCAGGCGGTGCTGCCCGCCGCGACCCGCACCCCGATCTGGGACAAGGCCGGCAAGGACGTGAACGAGATCCAGGGCGTGATGGATGTCGGCGAGCTGGTCGATGCGGCTTTGGTCGGCTTCGACCGCCGCGAGCCGGTGACCATCCCGCCGCTGCCCGACGACGCGCAGTGGAACGCCTTCGACGCGGCGCGCAAGGCGATGCTGCCGAACTTCCGCCAGAGCCATGCCGCGCCGCGCTATCGCGCGGCCCAGTAGCCCTGGGCTATCGCGCGGCCTGAGCGGCGACGTGATGGCGCAGCACGTATTCGCGCCAGACTGTGAAGATGCCGGCTCCGACCACCACGATGGAGCCGGCGATCACGTTCCAGGTCAGGGTCTCGCCGTAGAGGATGGTGCCGAACAGCGAGGCATAGACCAGGCCGAGATAGGTGATCGGCTGCGCCGCGGACGCGTCGAGCAGCTCATAGGCGCGGATCACCAGGTAATGGCCGGTCATGCCGGTGATGCACAGGACGCCCATCCACGCCTTGTCCCAGCCTGCGAGATTGGTCCAGAAGAACGGCCCGATCAGGCTCGCGGTCACCGCCCCCGCGACGCCGGTATAGAAGAAGCTGGTCGTCGACGTGTCGCTGCGGCTGACCAGCCGCGTCGCGATCAGATAGGCCGCATACATCACGCAACAGAGCAGCGGCAGGAGCAGCCAGGGATCGAGGAAGCCGCTGGCCGCGGGCTTGAGGATCAGCAGCACCCCGACCAGGCCGGCGATGACCGCCGACCAGCGCCGCCAGCCGACATGCTCGCCGAGCAGCGGGATCGAGAGCACGGTCACGACCAGCGGCGTCGCCGACAATATGGCGGTCGAATGCGCGAGGCCGGCATGGGCGAAGGAGGTGATGACGATCATGACCTCGGTCGAGAGCAGGACGCCGCGCAGGATCTGGACCACCGGACGCTTCGTGCTGGCCGCCGCCCGCAGGCCCCCGCGTTTGCGCGAGGCCACCAGCACGCAAAAGCCGGCGAACGCCCAGTACCGGATCATGGTGATGAAGATCGGCGAGTAATGATCGCCGAGATGCTTCGAGATCGCATCCTGGAAGGAGAAGATGGTCGTGGCGGCGAGGGCGAAGAGATAGCCGTGGGCTTTGGATTTCATGCCGGCTTGAGCAATCTAAGAGGGGAACGGCGGGATCAGGGCGCGACGCGCTCCCATCCCTCCGCTGTCCAACGGTAAACGGACGTGGAGATCGGGCGGTCCGATCGCTTGGCGAATTCCTGTGCGGCCGTGCGCAGCGCATCGATCGACCCGGCATCGCTGCGCTCCGCATAGAGCAGCAGGTCGGCGGCGGGTACCGCGACGATCAGCCGGCCGCCGGAGCGCTTGGCAACGCCGCTCCAGGCGTCATGCAGCGCCAGCAGGCTCGAATAGTAGACATTGCCGGCGAGCTGTCCGATGCCGTTCTCGGGCAGCGGCTTGATCAAGCCATCGAGCGAACCCAGCGCAGCGGCCACATTCTGCCGCGCCTGGGCGAAGACCTGGTCCTTGCTCATGCCCAGCTTGGCGAAATCCGCCGCCGTCGCGACCCGCATCGCGGTCGGAAAATCGAAGTAGCACAGGGCCACGAGCTCGTCGCTCAGCGGCTCCAGCACGACGTCCTGGCCGTGTGCCACGATCTGCTGGCGCAACTCGTTTGCATAGGCGACCGGACGCACCACCACGCGCAGCCGTGTCGGATCTGGCGGTGCGTTCATGCTCTTCACCGACTCCGACGCCTTGGCGACATAGTCCTTCAGCATGTCGGCGCAGGCATCCGCGTTGCGCGCGCAGAAGTCGTGCATCCGGTCGAGATTGGCCTGCAGCGCCCCTCCGCCCTTCGGCACGATCTTGATCGAGAGCGGCCCGGCGATCGAGACGTCGTAATCCGGCAGCTTCGCCTTGAAATCGCCGAGGACGTATTGGGTGAAGGCGTCGGGATCCATCGGCACGGTATCGGCCGCGGCCGGCGCAATACCGATCAGGGCCAGGATGACGCCCGCCAAGACACTGAATTTCACAAGGAGCCTCACAAGACCTGCCCGCCGGCCGGACCATAGCACCGGATCGCCGGGAATGACACCGGTCCCCGGACGGCACGATCAGCTCGTCAGGCCGGACCAGATCTCGATCGTGCGAATGGGCTGCGCGTAGGTGTGCTCGATATAGTTGGGGTCGACGAATTCCTGCAGCAGATAATGCCCGAGATCGGCGCCGTAATAGACGATATCCGTCTGCATGATGGAGAAGACCGGGTTGCCGGCGAGGCAGGGTTCCGCCGCCAGGAACCGATGGCCGAAGATCGGCAGGAGCTTCGGCCAGGTCTTGTAGTCCGCCCGCACGACTTCCAGGGCATCTGCCAGGACCGCCGGCTTCTCACCCCAGCGGTCGAGCCAGAAATGATTGCACTGCACATCGAACTCGATGCCTTCGAGTACCCGGGCGCACGTCCTTGCAGAACTTGAAGATACTCGCGCCCGGCCAGATGCCCTTCCGGACACGTCCGGTGAGCCGTTCGTTTCCGTGGAGCGTGAGCGAGGCGATTTGCGCGATCGGGCCTTGCAAAACACTGTCCTTTCAACGATTTTGCAGCCGTCCGCGGGCTGCCTTGGCCGCCCGCCGGCATATCTGCTATCGCTTAGTCGCTGTGCCGGGCCTGTAGTTCAGTTGGTTAGAACGCGCCGCTCATAACGGTGTTGTCGCAGGTTCGAGTCCTGCCGGGCCCACCACGCTTCGCCCTACGGGCTACGCGTGGCGCAGCCACACGGAGAACGTGGGGCGAAGCGTGTCCGGCATAGCGTAGCGAAGACGGACTAACGGCCGCGGCATGCCCTGTGGGCGAAGCGTGTCCGGCGTAGCGTAGCGAACACGGACTGGTCCCGTGTGGTACGTCTACATATGGCGAAGCCAGGCGAGCCCTGAACAAGAGTACGGTGGTGCCACGGCGGACCTCAAAGGCCGGTTCGCAGGCCACAACGCCGGCAAGTCGCCCCATACCTCGAAGTATCGGCCCTGGTCCCTTGTCTGGTACTCGGCTTTTCCTGACAAGCAGAAGGCGCTTCAGTTCGAGAAATACCTGAAGTCGCACTCCGGCAGAGCGTTTTCAAAGAAACGCTTGGTCTAACACTCACGGCCCATCGCCTCCGCCAGTATCCGCACCGCGGCCCTGAGGCTGCTTTCCGATGCACGGCCATAGCCGAGCAACAGCGCCGGCGGGCCGCCGGGCGAGAGGCGGTATTTCGCCATGCCGTCGATCGCGACACCGCGCCGGGCCGCGCGGCGGCAGAGCGCGGCCTCGTCGGCGCCTTTCGGCAGATGGAGCGTGACATGGAGTCCGGCGGCGATGCCGCGCGGCGCGGCCTCGGGCAGGTGCCTGGCGATCGCCCGCATCAGCAGGTCGCGGCGCGCGCGGTAGATGCGCCGCATCGCCCGCAGGTGCCGGTCGTAATCGCCGCCCTCAATGAAAGCGGCCAGCGCATTCTGGTCGATGCGCGGGCTGCCCTCGTTCCAGCCGAGCTGCGCCGCCTCCACCACCGCGACCAGATCGGCGGGGACCACCAGCCAGCCCAGGCGCAGCGCCGGCGCCAGCGTCTTGCTGACCGTGCCCGCATAGAGCACCCGGTCGGGCGCCAGTCCCTGCAGCGCGCCGACCGGATTCTGGTCGTAGCGATACTCGGCATCGTAGTCGTCCTCGAACGCATAAGCCTCGTTGCGGCGCAGCCAGTCGATCAGCCGGCGGCGCCGATCCTTGGCCAGCACCACGCCGGTCGGGAATTGATGCGCCGGCGTGACGAACACCGCTTCGGCGCCGAGCGCCTGCAGACGATCGACCCGCAGCCCGTCGCCATCGACCGGAACCGGCACGCGGCGCAGCCCGGCCTGATCGACCGCCTGCCAGGTGCGATAGCTGGGATCCTCCACGCCGAGCCGGCCGACCCCGACCGACTTCAGCGCGGCGCAAGCCAAGGCGCGCGCTTCGGCAAAGCCGCTGGTGACCACGATCCGATCGGGATCGGCAATCACGCCGCGGACGCGGCCGAGATAATCCGCCAGCACCCGCCGCAGATCGTCGGTCCCGTGGCGGCCGTCATAACCGAAATCCGCCGCCGGCATCGCCTGGATCGTCCGCCGCAGCGCCTTGAGCCAGGCTTTCCGCGGAAACATCGCCAGGTCCGGCACCATCGGCCGGAGATCGTGCCGGATCGCCGCCGCGTCGCCGGTGCGGTCGCGCGCGGGACTCTGCGCCGGCGCGGCGATGTCGGCGACGACCGGCCGCGCGCCGGGCCGCGTGTGCAGGTAGCCTTCCGCGGCCAGCTGGTCATAGGCATCGAGAACGATCGGCCGGGAAATGCCGAGATCGCCGGCCAGCGCGCGGGTCGAGGGAAGCTGCACGCCGCCCCGGAGAGAGCCGCGGCGGATCGCATCGCGGAGCTGGAGCTGAAGCTGCCGGCCGAGGCTTTCCGGGCCGCCGCGCTCCAACCGCAGGAGCAGAGCCAGGGATGAACTGGTCAATATAAATCCCACAGACTGGTCATGTTTAGATGACCATCTAACGGGCTATCGTCGCCGGCATCAAGCAGGCAGTTCCGAGGTTCGCCCCATGAGCATGCGTATCTTCCTGGCCGGTGCGAGCGGCGTTATCGGCCGGCGGCTGATCCCCCAGCTCCGGCAAGCCGGCCATCACGTGACCGGCATGACGCGCTCGGCGCAAAGCGCGGGCCTGCTCGAAAGGCTCGGCGCGGCCGCGGTCACGGCGGATGTGTTCGACGCGGAAGGCCTCGCTGCGGCGATCACGGCGGCGCGGCCCGATATCGTCGTCCATCAGCTCACCGATCTCGCCTTGCTCGGCGACCCCGCCCGCTACGCCGAGGCCAGCGCCCGCAATGCGCGGATCCGCGAGGTCGGGACGCGCAATCTGGTCGATGCGACCCGCGCCGCCGGCATCGGCCGCATGGTGGCGCAAAGCATCGCCTGGGCCTATGCGCCGGGTGCCGCCCGCCGCGAGGAGGATCCGCTCGACCGCGATGCGCCGCCGCCGCGCGCGACGACGGTGCGCGGCGTGGCCGCGCTGGAGGATGCGGTGCTGCACACCGCCGGGCTGCGCGGCACGGTGTTGCGCTACGGCCAGCTCTACGGACCCGGCACCGCACGCGCCCAGCCGAGCGGAACCGCGCCGGTCCATGTCGATGCCGCCGCCCGCGCCGCGCTGCTGGCGGTGGAGCGCGATGTCGCCGGCATCTTCAACATCGCCGAGCCGAACAGCACCGTCGCGACCGACAAGGCCGTCGCGGAACTGGGCTGGGATCCCGCCTATCGCCTCGCCGCATCGCCGGCGCTG
>DASZYM010000182.1:0-11500 GCA_035545355.1 Dongiaceae bacterium | reverse complement strand
TTGTAGTCCAGCGGATAGAGGGCGGCGGCATGGGGCGCGCTTTCGACCACCAGGCCGTTGAAGAACAGGCCGGCGCGCGCCGCGATCAGGAACAGCAAGGTGATACCCGCGACCGGCACGGTCAGCCGAAGATAGCGGCGCACCAGTGTGCTCGGCAGGCTCAGGCGGCTGTGGCTGGCCGAGGCGGAGAGGACGAAGCCGCTTAGCACGAAGAAGATGTAGACACTGAACTGGCCGTTGTAGAACGCGCTGAGTGGGGTCGAGCCGACCCACAGGCCCGCGACGCTGCCTTCTTCGGGATTGGAGAAGGCGGTGAAGAAGTGGTTGAAGAGATGGGACATCAGGACGCCGACCGCAGCGATCCCGCGCAGTCCATCCATGTACACATAGCGCGCCTCGCCCTGGCCAGGGGCGACGGAATAAGGCCGCACCGCCGCGGGCGCGGAACTGGCAATCGCTTCGGGCACTCTTCCCCCGGCAGGCGCTGCGCGGCCCGGCATCGCTTCACGATTTTCCGGGCGCCTTGTACAATCGACAGCCGCCTGATAGCACGTCTACTTACAACAGGCGTCGCATCCAAGCAAATTCTCAATATAGCTGTCGTATCTTGATCATTTCTTTGCGCCCGCGCCAATTCAAGAGGATCGACGCCGCCCTGTCGGGTCTCAGGGCCCGCTGCTATCGGCTGGCCTATCACGGGCACGGACGCACGTTCCCCTCCATCCTGATCAACGCCCTCCCGCAATCCGGGAGCACCTTCATCGCGAAGAGCCTGCGACGCGCCCTCGGCGCCGGACCGCAACCTCTGATGATGCATGGCTTCGTCTCTTCGGGGGCGATCGACCCGCACGCCCTCGAGATGTTCGCCGCCGGCAACCGGGTCAGCCAGCAGCACCTTCCGGCCGAGCCGCATATCGTCGCCGCGCTGGCGATGGTGGCGCCGCGCATGGTGCTGAACCTGCGCGATCCTCGCGCCGCCCTGGTCTCGCGGACCCATTTCATCATTCGACAGAAGCGGGAGAACTCGCCGCTCCAGGTCTTGCAGGCGATGGAGAACAGCTTCCCGGCGGACTATTTCGAGCGGCCCTTCGCCGACCAACTGGCCTGGCAGGCGGAGAACCACTTGCCGCGCGTCATCCGTTGGATCGAGCGCTGGCTCGCCATCGAGGCCGACAGTGGCAATGGCCTCGACGTGCTGGTCACCGAATACGGCGAACTGGTGCGGGATACCGAGGCCCTCCTGCGCAAGATCCTGGATTTCTACGGTATCGCCGAGCCTGGTCGCGCGATGGCGACCGCGCCGAAACCCGGCCGCTGGAAGTTCCGCGCCGGCTCGACCGAAGACTGGCGGGCACAATACCGGCCCGAAACGCTGGCGGCCGCCACCGGCCTCATTCCCGCGGACTGGATCACTCGTTTCAACTGGAAATAGCCGCGGGCCGAACTCGCCTTCTGCGGGACGTGCGGCGAAGACACTATTGCGGCACACCCGAACATTTGGCATCTGTCTTATCCCCCAGCCCAGCCAGGATAAGCGATATGGCCTTTCGGTTCCGGCCACGGCATCAGCGCGCGATCGAAGACAAAGCCAAGGAATTCCTGGCATTTTGCCATCGGAAGGCCTTTCCGGCCCGGCAGCGGCGCTTTCCGCCGATCCTGATCAACACGCTGCCGAAATCCGGCAGCAAATACATCCTGCGTTCCCTCTCCCGCACGTTGCAGGTGGACGACATCCGCATCCAGGGGGCCGGGCTCACCCGGGCCGGCATCGCCGAGCCGAACTTCAAGCGCTTCATCCAGGGCAACCACGTCTGCCAGGAGCATCTTCCCGCCGAGCCCCATATCGTCGCGGCGCTGGAGACGGCGGTGCCCCGCGTGGTGCTGCACCTGCGCGATCCGCGCGCCGCTCTCGTCTCCTGGGTCCATCACGTCAACACGATCTACAAGAAGGGGCACTACGTCGCGATCCTGCAGGGCGTCGAGACGCGGATGCCGGAGAAATATTTCGAGTGGGGAATCCCGGATCAGCTCGCCTGGCAGACGGACCACTTCCTGCCCACGACGGTGAACTGGATCTCGCGCTGGATGGACGTCATCGAGGAAAAGTCGAGCAGCCTCGAGATCATGATCACGACCTATCCCGAGCTCGCGGCCGACAGCGTGGCGCTGCTGGCACGCATCCTCAAGTTCTATCAGATCGACTTCGAGCCGGATTGGATCAGCCGCCGCGCCCCGGAGGTGGGGAAGTGGAATTATCGCGCGGGGCAGAAGGCGGATTGGCGCGATGCCTATACGCCCGTGCTGCTGGACCGCGCCACGGCGCTGATCGCCGAGCGCGAGCGGAATCGATTCGACTGGAGATGATCGGCGCCGCGCCGCTCGCGCAGGGCGACGGCATAGTCGTATAGCGCGCGATCCCAGCGGGTCAGTCGATCGATCGTCCGCTCGATCTCCGGGCTCGCGCCGTCCGCGGGACGCGGACCGAAGCGATCGAGTCCGCGATTCTGGTACGGCACCTTGCGCGGCTGACGAAGCCTGATCGCGTGGATCAGCCCGCGAAAATCCGCCTCGTAGGTCTCCAGCATGCCGATGAAGTCGATCCGCGCCAGATTGGCCTTGGCCTTATCGAGCAGGCCCGGCCATTCCGCTTCCGGAACAGGATAATCCGCCATGCGCCCCGCGAGTTGCCGGACCATGTGATTGTCGATGGTCGCCAGGACGAGCGGGTCATCGGAGGCGAAGAACGCCTCGGCCGACAATCCGGCGCAGCGCTTCATCACGCCATACGACGGATGCTCCGGCGCTATCGGGAAGCGCTCGAGAAAGCTGCTGAGGTGCCGATAGAGCGACCATAATCGGGATCTCGGCTCACGCAGGAAGGTGACGACGTAGTTGGTGCGCGCATTGTCGAGGCGATCGACCACATCGAACGGCATGTGCCCGTAGACGAACAATGCACGATTGGCCTTCTGGATCACGGTATCGGGGATCGGCCCGTGCCACGGCATCTGCGCAACATGCGCCGAACGGCCGTACTTTTTCCAGCCGATGCGGCGAAGGATGTAGAGTGCGATGGAAATTCCGCCGGTCTTAGGCAGATGGAGGAATATTATTCGCGGAACGCGTTGGCCGCGCAGCGTATAGAAGACCAGAAACCGGAGCGCCGTCGTCCATTTGTGCCATTCGCGCCGCAACAAATAGCGCCCGTGCTTTTTCCAGGCCCGCGGATTCATCTTCTCCGCCGGATCGAATCTTCGTGACATTCCCATCCCCATGGAATTTATACATTGTAGCAGTGTTGTTTAGACGGTTGGCCGCAGGAGCGCGGACCGACAGCCGAGTGAGAGGACCGACGGACGCCCTCCGTCGGATACGCAGATCCCCGACGGACGCCCTCCGTCGGGTTTGCACGCTTGCTAAAACGAACTCAGGGCGAAGATCGTCCGAGATCCCCGTTCGAAGTTCGTAAAATCAAGGTCAGGAACTTATACGCGCGGCTCGGTTGTATCCTGCGCTATGGGCAGGTCGAGAATTTGCCTGCAACCGTGGGGTCTATGAAGACAACCGAGGCCCCATCTTTCGAAACGCCGATCACCCCGCCAGCGGCACCCGGAGGGTGAACCGCGCGCCGCCGCCGGGATTGTCGCCGACCGTGAGCTGCCCGGCATGGGCGGTGGCGATACGATGGGCGATGGCGAGACCCAGGCCCGCGCCGCCGGACTGCCGGCGGTCGGCGCGCCAGAAGCGGCGGAACAGGTGTTCGCGCTGCGCCTCCGGGATGCCGGGGCCGTGGTCGGAGACCGCGACCGCGCCGCTGCGATCGATCTCGATCTCGATCTCGGTTCCGGGCGGCGTGTATCTCAACGCGTTCTCCGCCAGGTTGCGCAGCGCCTGGTAGAGCGCGTCGCGATTGCCGCGCACCAGCACCGGGTGGTCGGCGTTCAGCACGGCGACGCCGCGCTCGCTCTTGATCGCGAGCGGCGCCAGCAAGGCGGCAAGCTCGGTCGCGATCGCCGAGAGATCGGCCTTGTCGTCGGGATGGATGGTCAGCGCCTCGAGCTGCGCCACCATCAGCAGTTGGTTCACCAGCCGCGCCATGCGATCGACATCGGCGCGCAGCATCGTCTTGCGGCTGGTATCGTCCATCGTGTCGAGATGCGCGGCGAGGATCGCGAGCGGCGTCCGCAATTCATGCGCCGCGTCGGCCAGGAAATCGCGCTGCGCCTGATAGCCGCGGTCGAGCCGGTCGAGCGCGCCATTGACCGCCTCCACCGCGGTCAAGAGTTCCCGCGGCAGGTCGTCGGTCGGCAGCCGCAGGCCGGTCTGCGCCGGGGTGATCGAGCGGGCATAGCGCATCAGCCGGTCGAGCGGCCGGAGCGCGCCGCGCAAGGTGACGACCAGCGCCGCCATCAGCGCCAGCAGCATCGGCACCGTCACCGGCAGGTATTCGCCGAGCCATTCGTAGAGCAGCGCGTCGAGCGCGGTGGTGTTCGGCGAGACCCGGCGCGTCACCTGCAGGACCAGGGTCTGGCCGCTCACGGTGAAAAGCTCCGACAGGCTGCATTGCCGGTTGCGGGGCCGTTTGGACGGATGTTCATGGCCGGTCAGGCGGCAGCTCTGGGTGACCTCGTTTTGCTCCGGGGTCTCGACCGCCCGGAGCTGGCTCGCATGGCGCCCGCCGGTCAGCTTGACCGTCCCGTCCGGCGTCCGGACCATGTAGCCGATCGCCGGCGCCAGCTTGCTTTGATCGACCGCGACGCTGCCATCGGCGTTGATGCTGACGGCTTCCCGCAGCTTCTCGAGGTCGTCCGTGAGGACGTCGAAGGGGATCTCGGCGGAATCGGTGTGGTAGATCAGGAAGACGACCAGGCCGGCCGCCAGGAAGAACGCGACGAACACCGCGCAGAGCCTGAGCAGCAGACGGCTCTGCAGCGTGGGCGGGCTGGAGGGGGCTGCCATTCCCGGCAGTCTAGCCTCCAGCGCATTGCCGAGCGAGAATCCGGTTCGGCTCGACCCGGGCGAGACCGGGTCGAGCCCATCCGACGGTGAACCCTGCTCGGCTGCGGTCAAGCGCGATCGGTCGCCATGTAGCCGACGCCGCGGACGGTGTGGAGCTGAATATCCGCCCCGCAGGCGCTCAGCTTCTTCCGGAGCCGGGAGACCAGCACTTCGAGCGCATTCGAGCCGACATCGTCGTTGAAGCCGTAGAGGCCGTCCTCGATCGCCGTGCGGCTCACCACCTTGCCCGGGCGGCGCAGCAGGATTTCCAGCAGCGTCACCTCGCGCCGGGTCAGTGCGACCGGCTTGCCCGCGACCGTCAGGTTGGGGCCGGTCGTGTCGAGGCAGACATTGCCGAGCGTGAGCTCGACGCCGAGGGCGGCACCCGGACGGCGCAGCAGCGCCTTCACCCGCGCGATCAGCTCCTCCATGGCGAAGGGCTTCACCATGTAGTCGTCGGCGCCGGTATTGAGGCCGTTGACCCGGTCGTTCAAGGCGTCGCGCGCCGTCAGCACCAGGACCGGAGTCTGGTCGCCGCGGCCGCGCATGCTTTTCACCAAGGTGAGGCCGTCGCCGTCGGGGAGGCCGAGGTCCATGATGGTGGCGTCGAACTTGACGCCGGCCAAAGCCGCGTCGGCATCGGTCACCGTGGCGCAGCGGTCGACGGTGAATCCGCTGTCATGCAATGCTTTTTCGAGGAATTCCGAGAGGCGGTCGTTGTCTTCGACCAGGAGGAGACGCATTTTGGACTCGCTATCGCTGTGAGTCCCCTTCGGTGTGCCCCCACACCGGACCTTGTCCCGCCGCTCACCGGCGGACCTGTCGTGGTCAGTAAGCTAGCTTGTAAAGCTGACGAATTCCTTACACGACCTGTTGAACCTTGTCGCAGGCTCGGGCGCAAGGGAAAAAAGACGGGAAAATGAGCCCTACGACAGTAACTGATTGATCATGAACACTCTTCCTATCGACGCGGTCCTGCCCGAGCTGCTCGCCGGCGCGGCGGAGACGCCGAATTTGGTGCTGGCCGCCCCGCCGGGCGCCGGTAAGACCACCGGCGTCCCACCGGCCTTGCTGTCATGTTCCTGGACCCAGGGGCGGCGAATCCTGCTGCTCCAGCCGCGCCGTCTGGCGGCCCGGGCGGCGGCTTCGCGGATCGCGGCCATGCTGGACGAGCCGGTCGGCGAAACCGCCGGCTACCGGGTGCGGCTGGAGCGCAAGGTCGGCCCCCGGACCCGGATCGAATGCGTCACGACCGGCCTTTTCCTGCGCCAGCTCCAGTCCGATCCGGAGCTGGATGGCGTCGCCGCGATCCTGTTCGACGAGTTTCACGAACGTTCGCTCGACGCCGACCTGGCGCTCGCGCTCGCCCTGGAGGCGCAAAGCGGGCTTCGCCCCGATCTGCGGCTCATCGTCATGTCGGCCACGCTCGATACCGAACGCGTCGCGGGCTTGCTGCCGGGTGCGCGCCTTGTCGTCAGCGAAGGCCGCGCTTTTCCGGTCGAGACCCGGCATCTCGGCGACGCACCGCCGGCGGCGCGGCTCGAAGACCGCATCGTGAAAGCGCTGCTGCGCGCGGTCGCGGAAGATGCCGGCGATGTCCTCGTCTTCCTTCCCGGCCTCGCCGAGATCCGCCGCGTCAGGGCGAGCCTGGAAAGCGATCTCCCCGCCGACCGTTTCGCGCTGCTGATGCTGCACGGCGATCTGCCGCTGGCCGAGCAGGACCTCGCCTTGCGCGCCGATTCGAAAGGCCGGCGCAAGATCGTGCTCGCGACCTCGATCGCCGAGACCTCGCTCACCATCGACGGGATCCGCATCGTGATCGATGCCGGCCTGAAGCGCCTGCCGCGCTTCGATCCGGTCAGCGGCATGACGCGGCTGGAGACCGTGAAGGTCTCCCTCGCCGCCGCAGATCAGCGCCGCGGCCGCGCCGGCCGCACCGCGCCCGGTATCTGCTATCGCCTCTGGAGTGCTGCCACCGAGCGCGCCATGGCCGCGTTCGACGCACCGGAGATCCTGGCCGCCGATCTCGCGCCCTTTGCGCTGGAGCTCGGCGTCTGGGGCACGACCGATCCCGCCGCGCTCGCCTTGCTGGATCCGCCGCCCGAAGCGCATCTGGCCCAGGCCCGCGACCTGCTGCAGCGCCTGGGCGCACTCGATGCGGAGCATCGCGCGACGTCGCACGGCAAGGCCATGGCCGAGCTCGGCACCCATCCGCGCCTCGCGCATATGATGCTGAAGGCCAAGCAGCAGAATCGCGGCGCGCTCGCCGCCGATCTCGCCGCCTTGCTCTCGGAGCGCGACCTGGCCAAAGACGGCCGCAGCGATGCCGACCTGCGCCACCGCCTCGATCTCCTGCGCGAAGGCGGCGGCGATCGAAACGCGCGAGAGCGCATCCGCCGCTCCGCCGACGCCTGGCGCAAGCAGCTTGCACCAGCGAGCGAGACCCGCGACCGCGACGCGATCAGCGCCGTCACCGCGCTGGCTTATCCCGACCGCATCGCGCAACGCCGCGGCGGCGCCGGTCAATACCGCCTCGCCAACGGCAAGGGCGCCAGGCTCGACGCCGCCGATCCGCTGGCGCGGGAAGAGTTCCTGGCGGTCGCGGCGCTGGACGGCGACCGGCGCGAGGCGCGAATCTTCCTCGCCGCCCCGCTGACGCGCGCCGAGATCGAGGAGGATTTCGCCGACCAGATCGTCGAGCAGGAAAGCACCGCCTGGAACGCGCGGCTAGAGCAGGTGGACGCCAAGCGCGAACGCCGCCTCTGGTCCCTGGTGCTGGAAGAACGCTCGCTCGCCGCGCCGTCGAAGGAGGCGGTCATCGCCGCGATGCTCGACGGCATCCGCCAGATGAGCCTCGCGGCCTTGCCCTGGTCGCCGGCCGCATCGACTCTCCGCGCCCGCATCGGCTTCCTGCGGCGCGTCGATGGCGAGGCCTGGCCCGATTTCAGCGACCCGTCATTGCTCGCAACTCTCGAAGAATGGCTGGCGCCTTATCTCGACGGCATCACGCGACGCAGCCATCTCGACCGCCTCGACTTGCACGAAGCCTTGTCCTCGCGCCTGGACTGGAAGCAGCGCCAGGCGCTCGAGGCGCTGGCTCCGACCCATCTCACCGTGCCCTCGGGTTCGCGCGTGCCGCTGGATTACGATGCGCCGGTCCCCGTGCTGGCGGTGCGCCTGCAGGAGATGTTCGGCGCCGCAGAGACGCCGAGGATCGCCGGCGGCAAGGTCGCCGTGCTGCTGCATCTCCTCTCGCCGGCGCGGCGGCCGGTGCAGGTCACCCAGGACCTGAAGAGCTTCTGGGCCAACGCCTATGCCGCAGTCCGATCCGATCTCCGCGGCCAGTACCCGAAGCATTACTGGCCCGACGATCCGCTGCAGGCCGAGCCCACGGCGCGGGCCAAGCCGCGGCCGCGCTGAAGACAAACCGTCATTGCCGGTATGCCTTTACAATCCGCTCGGCTGCTCCAGGTCGCCGAGCTCGCCCAGCGGATTGACGAAAGGTGGGAAGACCGCGCGGCCCGCGACTTCGCGGTCCTGGCCCAAGGCCCAATGCACCGAGGGGAAGGCGATCTCCTTCCAGGGAATGTCGTCGTATCGGAACAGCGCCACTTCGGCGCTTTCCGGGCCCGGCGCGATGTCCGGCGCCGCCAGATGCGCGCGATAAATGAGCTGCACCTGGGAAAGCCGCGGGATCGAATAGACCGCGAGCAAGGCTTCGATCTCGATCCTGGCCCGCGCTTCCTCCCAGGCCTCGCGCATGGCGCCGGCCATGGCGGTCTCGTGCTGCTCGAGGAAGCCGGCGGGCAAGGTCCAGTATCCTTTGCGCGGGTTGATCGCGCGACGGCACATCAGGATCTTGTCGCCGTCATGCACCACCGAGCCGACGACGATCTTCGGATTCTCGTACTTGATGAAGCCGCAGGTGGCGCAGACCAGCCGCTCGCGATCCTCGCCTTCCGGGACGATGCTCCGGAAATTCTGCGGGATCGCCTGGCCGGTCTCGTCGCCCATCGCTATGCGCGCTTCAGCGCCGCGACGCCCGGCAGCTCCTTGCCTTCCATCCATTCCAGGAAGGCGCCGCCCGCGGTCGAGACATAGGAGAAGCGATCGACCACGCCGGCATGCGCCAGAGCCGCGACGGTGTCGCCGCCGCCGGCGACCGAGAGCAGCACCTTGGCCTCGGTCAGCGCCGCGGCGGCTTTCGCCACCGCCGTCGTGCCCTGGTCGAAAGGCGGCGTTTCGAAGGCGCCGACCGGCCCGTTCCAGACCAGGGTCTTGCAGGTCTTCAGCAGCTCGCCGATCGCCGCGGCGGATTTCGGGCCGATGTCGAGGATCATCTGATCCTTGGGCACCGCGTCGATCTCGACCGTCCTCGTGGGCGTGCCGGCTTTGAACTCGCCGGCGACGGCCGCATCGACCGGCAGCACGATGCGGCAGTTCTTCGCCTTGGCCTTGCCGACGATCGCCTTTGCCGTATCGGCCATCTCGCGCTCGGCCAGCGACTTGCCGACCTCCTTGCCCTCGGCGAAGAGGAAGGTGTTGGCCATGCCGCCGCCGATCACCAGCAGATCGACCTTGCCGACGAGATTGCCGAGCAGGTCGAGCTTGGTGGAGACCTTGGCGCCGCCGACGATCGCCATCACCGGCCGCTGCGGGTTGCCGAGCGCCGCGCCGAGATGATCGAGCTCGGTCTGCATGAGGCGCCCGGCGTAAGCCGGCAAAACATGCGCAATGCCTTCGGTCGAAGCATGGGCGCGATGCGCGCAGGAGAAAGCGTCGTTCACATAGATCTCGGCCAGCGCGGCAAGCTGCCTGGCGAAGCCGGGATCGTTCTTCTCCTCCTCGGCATGGAACCGGAGGTTCTCCAGCAGCAGCACATCGCCGTCCTTCAACTTGCCTGCGGCTTCCTTGGCCGGCGCACCGACGCAATCGGCGGCGAAGGCGACCGGCCGGCCCAGAGCCTGCGACAGCGGCTCGACCAGCGGCTTCAAGGAAAATTCCGGCGCGACCTTGCCCTGCGGCCGGCCGAAATGGGCCATCACGATCACCCGCGCGCCCTTGCCGGCCAGCTCCTTCAGGGTGGCGGCGGAACGGTCGATGCGCGTCGAATCGGTCACCTTGCCGTCCTTCATCGGCACGTTGAGATCGAGGCGCACGATCACCGTCTTGCCGGTGACGTCGAGACCGTCGAGGGTGCGAAAATCGCTCATTTCGGCTGATCCATCCTGGGGGTGTGATCCTGAGGTGCCACAGGCTTCCGCTGATTGCAACCGCGGTCCCGCTAAAGCGTGGCGCGACTCATCCGGCGCCGCTAAGATTCGCGGCATGGCTTTCAGATCCGCCCTGATCACCGGCGCATCCAGCGGCATCGGCGCGGCTTTCGCCCGCGCCCTGCCGCGGACGACCGAGCTGCTGCTGGCGGGGCGCGATCGCGACCGGCTGCAGGCGCTGGCCCAGGAGCTGGCCTCGCCGGAGCGCATGGTGCGCACCGTCGTCGCCGACTTCACCGAGGCGGCGGGACGCGAGAGCGTCGCCGCGGCGGCCGAGAGTGCGGCGGTCGATCTCGTGGTCAACAATGCGGGGATCGGCCGGCTCGGCCGCGTGATCGACAATCCCGCGACGCGTGAAACCGAGATCGTGCTGGTGAACGCTCTGGCGCCGGTCGAGCTCTGCCGCGCGCTGCTGCCGGGCATGCTGCGCCGCGCGGAAAACGGCGGCGCTCGCGCCGGGATCATCAACGTCTCCAGCGCCGCGGCCTTCGCCCCGATGCCGTTCTTCGCCACCTATGCGGCGAGCAAGACCTTCCTCTTGAACTATACCGAGGCCTTGGCGGAGGAGCTCTCCGACCGGCCGATCGACGTGCTGGCACTTTGTCCCGGCGCCACCAAGACCCGCTTCTTCGAGCGCGCCGGCATCGAGAAGCCGGGCTTCACCACGGTGCACGAACCCGAGCGCGTGGCGCGCGAGGGATTGCAGGCGCTCGGCCACCGCACGGTCCACATCGTCGGCCCCGGCAATTACCTCGCCACCGCCGCGATGCGCTTCCTGCCCCGCCGCATGGTCACCCAGGTCGCCGAGACCGTGATCCAGAAATGGCGGTGACTCGACGCCTTCCCGCGTAGCTCAGGCCGGCGCCGTGCCCGCCGCGGCGGCATCGAGCGCGAAGAAATCCACCTGCTCCTCGCCGGTGAGATGCGGACCGTCCTCGCGGATCCCGGCCGTGATCGGATTGTAGAAGGTGGCGCCGATCAACCCGTCGCCGCGGATCCCGTCCTCGGCCAGCGGCATGATGATCCGCTCGCCGGTGAAGTTGCGTCCCAGCCGCCGATAGATCATGCCGGCGCCGCGGGCGAAAGCCGGCTCGACCACCACCCGCTGCATCCAGGGGAAGAAGACGCGGTAGATGTCCGCCGGGAAATAATCCGCCATCGACACGCCGTGCACCGAACCGCCGAACATGCCGCTGATATCCTCGCCGGCCAGCCGTCCGGTGAAGCCC
>DASZYM010000181.1:0-4492 GCA_035545355.1 Dongiaceae bacterium | reverse complement strand
ATCGGCCTGGTCGCCGATCCTGTCGCGCGACACGCTGGAGAGCGAGAGCAGGCGCGAGTCGAAATCCTCGATCGGCGTCCGGCGCGCCTCGATCACGCCGATCCGCTCCAGATGCGAGAAGGGCGAGGCGAGCAGCACGGTCTCGTGGTTGCCGAAACCGTTCGACTTCCGCAGCTTCCGGGCGCTGTCCTCGACGGAATATTTGTCGAGCACGGTATTGTAGACCTTGCGCCAGGCATTCTGCGGCAGGTCGGGATGCTTGTCGGAGAAGAGCGCGATGGCGCCGCCCGGCGCGATCATGCGGTCCAGCCGCGCCAGCGTGTCCTGCCGGTCCATCCAGTGGAAGGCGCGGCCGATCGCGACGAGACGAAACGTGCCGAGCGCCGGCGTGAGGTCGAACGAGCTGCCCTCGATGAAGCGGATGCTGCGCCCGGCGGCTTCGGCCGCGGCGGCGGCGATGCGCAGCATCTCGGGCTCCGGATCGATCGCAGTGACCTGTCCGGCATAAGGCGTGAAGCCGAGCGCGATCTGGCCCGGCCCGCAGCCGAGATCGAGCACCGCGTCGTCGCGCCCGAGATTCGCAAGGAGCGCGACCCGCTCGAACAAGGCCCCGGCATAAGCCGGCCGCCCCTTGAGATAATGCTCGGCGGCGCTGCGAAAGCGCCGCTTCTCGAACGGGACGACGTAAGCGGGGTCGCTCATGTGCCGACACTCCTTGAACGCATCGCGGTCGAGCGGTCCCAGGCCGCGTCGATCCGCTGCTGGAGGTTCTGCCGCCGCGCCGTCGCAAGAAAGGCCGAGATCAAGCCGGAGACCGGATCGCGATCCGGATAGACCAGGCCGACCGAATGGTTGGGCGCCGGATCCGCCATCGGCAGCGCCCGCAATCCGTCGGAGAGGCCGGTCAGGAGCAGAAGGCTCTGCGGCACGATGCTCGACCAGTCGCCGAGCCGCACATGCGACAGCAGCGCGATCAGCCCGTTCGCCTCGACGATCGGTGCCGGCCGCTCGCCGCTGGCCTCGAAGGCGCGATCGATGATCCGCCGGTTCTGCATGTCGCTGGAGAGCAGGCAGAGCTTCTCCCGCGCCGCCTCGCGCCAGGTCATGGTCGTCCGCGCGTCCGGCCCGCGCCGCTCGTGGGTGATGAACACGAAGCGGTCGTGATAGATCGGCTGCGTGCGCACCCGGATCAGCGGCTCGTTGTCGAGATAGGTGAGGCCGAGATCGAGATCGAAGGTGTCGATCCCGCGCTGGATCTCCTTGGAGGAAAGCGACTGGATGTGGATCGTGACCGAAGGATGCTGGCTGCAGAACGGTGTCGTCAGCAGCCCGACGATCGGCAGCGCCGCCGGGATGGCGCCCAGCCGGATCCTGCCGGCGAGCGCCCGCTTCAGCACCGACAGATCCTGGCGCAATGCGTCGAAATCGTGCACCAGGCGTTGCGCGCGGTCGAGCACCAGCTCGCCCTCCGGCGTGAAGCCGTTGAACCGCCGCGAGCGCGCGACGATCCTGACGCCGAGCTCGCCCTCGATCTGCCGGATGGCGGCGGAGAGGGCAGGCTGGGAGATGCCGCAAGTCTCGGCGGCGCGGCCGAAATGGCGTTCGCGGGCCAGCGCGATCAGATAGGTCAGGTGCTTGACGAGCATGGGTCGATGTCAAAAAGGCGCCGCGGGGAACGCGGCGCCTTCGAAGTCTAGACCCGCCGCCTCGTCGGCGGCAAATCCATCGGGCTCAGTTCTGGCAGCCGCCGTGCTGGTGGCTGCAGTCGAGCTGGGCGTTTCCGGACTGGTCGGCGATCTCCGCCCGCTGCGCGAGGGTGCGGCGCTGCGCCTGGATCGAGGCCACCAGCGCCTGGAAGGCCTTCAGGTCCTTGCCGTTGAGCTTGTCCTCGGCGACGGTCTTCACCGTGCTCGGATTGACGTGCTGGCCGTTGATCAGCACTTCGAAATGAAGGTGCGGGCCGGTTGCGCGGCCGGTGGCGCCGACATAGGCGATGACTTCGCCCTGCTTCACCTTGGTGCCGCGCTTCATGCCGCTGGCGAACTTGCTGATATGGGCGTAGGCGGTCTCGTAGGTGCCGTTGTGGCGCACCTTGATGTAGTTGCCGTAGCCGTTCACCTGGCCGATCTGCTCGATCACGCCGTTGCCGGCGGCGAAGATCGGCGTGCCCAGCGGCGCGCCGAAATCGATGCCCTGATGCATGGCGGAATAGCCGAGGATCGGGTTGACCCGCATACCGTAGCCCGAGGTGATCTTGGCGCCGTCGATCGGCGTCTTCAGCAGCGACTTGCGCACCGCCGTGCCGTCGCCGGTGTAATACTCGCCGTCGCCGTCGCGCTCGAAGTAGTAGATCGACATCGGCTTGCCGCCGATGCTGAGCGAGGCGTAGAGCAGGCGGCCGGGCTTGGCGAGATCGCCGCTCGGCGTATCGAAGCGCTCATAGAGCGCTTCGAAGGAATCGCCCTCGTGGATGTCGCGCTGGAAGTCCACGTCGTAGGAATAGGCCTTGATCAGGTCGCCGATCAGGCCGACCGGAAGGCCGGCATCCCGCGCCGATTCGAACAGGCTGCCGTCGATGTCGCCGGCCGCGCGATCGACCCGCTCGGTCAGCGGCCGATTGACCGCCGCGGCGATGAACTGGCCTTCGGAATCGCGGGTCAGCTTCACGTCGCGCTCGACGCTCGGCGTCAGGGTGAGGCCGAGCAGCTTGCCGTCGGTCTCGTCCGTGCTGGCCGCGTTCGCGAAGTTCAGCGTGATCTGCTGGCCGACCTTGAGGTCGCTCGGCGAGAACACGTCGGCCAGCGAGTGGCTGGCATCCTGCGCCTCGGCATCGGAGAGCCCGGCCTTGGTCAGCAGCTTGAACAGCGTATCGCCGCGCCGGACCTGAATGACCTTCTTCTCGCCCTCGGCGAATGAATCCTGGACCGTCGCCGTCGTATCCGGCGACGCCGTGCCGAAGCCGAGATCGGGCGCGACATCCAATGTCGGCACCCCGTCTGCAGCGGCGGAATCGGCGGTTTGCGCCGGCGCGGTGTCGGTCGGCGCGACCGCCTCCGGCGAACCGGGGGTGATGGCTGCGGGCGCTGCGGCATCGGGCGTCGCACTCTCGGCGGCAGCCGTGTCGGGGGTTGCGGCCTCCGGAGCGCTGTAATCGGTGACCGGCGCGTCGACGCCGTCATAGACCCAGTTCAACGTCGCGATCAGCGCGTTGGACGTGCCGTTATCCGCGACCTGGATCGGCGCCGGCGCGGGTACCGCAGGCGTGACCGCCGCGGCCGGAGCGGGCGCCGCGACCGGTTCGGCGGCTTGCGCGGTGGTATCCTCGATCGGCACCACCGCGGCGGCCAGCGCGACCGTCGGCGTATCTTCCGGAGCCGGCACGGCTTCCGCTTCCGCCGGCTCGGCCTGGGGCTGCGCCAGCACCGAGGCGACCACCGTCGTCACGGGTGCCGCGGCCGGCGCGGGCTTTGCGGATTCCGGCGCAGCCATGGCGACCGGCGCGTCTGTCTCCTCTTGCGCCGCACCCTTGCTCCAGGCCGTGTCGGGCGCCGGATAATAGGGCGTCGGGGTCGGGGCAGCGGTCGTGGCGGCTGTGACGCTGGCCGGCTTGGCGCTGGTCAGATCGAAGCGCAGGCGCTGCGTCCAGCTCGGGGCGTCGCTGGCGATGGTGGCCAGCAGCGCCTGGGGCGAGACCGAACTGCGCAAGGTCGTCTGGCTGGCGCTGGCCGTCGTGACCAGAGGCGGCCTGGCCGCCTCCAGGGCGCCGACCCCGCCGAGAATGATGAAACCGGCGGCGGTGTAAGCCAGGTAACGCTTCAGCGTTCCCCAAATCTGAGCGTGCGTCTGCGGCAATGTAACAGTCCCCGCTTGCGAGGGATTCGCGGGATCCAGACGGCGTGCTGTCCCCTACCGTCCGGGGCGAACCCTGCATTTTTGAATGGTCTGATTTGCGACAATGATGATGGGGGTCGACGTTGTCAACCAAGATTCCCGAATTAGATCAAATCATTATGCCCGGTGGCGAACAAACGTAGCACATCGTCGTTAACTTTAACTGCTGGTTAATTTTCACGCCGGGTTTTGCGGCTTTGTGGCAACGCCTGTGGCTATGTTGCTACGGCATCCCGGGCTTCGATTCTCTGCCTGTCTTATCGCGGTAACAGGCGTTGACAGGGGTCGGGGCCGCGCGTATAAGCCCGCTCCTCTGAGGCGCCGGTGGGCGGTCCTGTCGAGTTCTAGACGGATCTAAGCGGGCGCCATTTTGCTGTTTGACATTGTGATTGTTGAAGAGAAGGGATACGCGGGCGGCGGGTCCTGGGAGCTGATGCTTTGGCATTGGTTGTCTGGGTTCTTTGCCGAATGCGTGTTCCGAGATGTCTACGCTCACCTGGCTCTGAGAGGGGCTGGGGGAAGCGAGGATGTTTCATGCAGTAAGGAAGACGTGTTTGTGCAAGGACCAACGTTGACAGACTGATCTGCTCTTAGGAGCGGG
>DASZYM010000180.1:0-28531 GCA_035545355.1 Dongiaceae bacterium | reverse complement strand
CAACAACCGCGGCGTCAGCGAGGAGCAGTTCGAGACCGACCTCTACATCATCCGCCGCCACATCGAGAAGGCGGCGCTCGACGAGCATATCACCGAGCTCTACATCTGCTCGCTCTCCTGCCGCTCGGTGATCTACAAGGGCATGTTCCTCGCCGAGCAGCTCACGGCGTTCTACCCGGACCTGCTGGACGACCGGTTCGAATCCAATTTCGCGATCTATCACCAGCGCTATTCGACCAACACCTTCCCGACCTGGAGCCTCGCCCAGCCGTTCCGCGTGATCGCCCATAACGGCGAGATCAACACGCTCAAGGGCAACGTCAACTGGATGCGGGCCCACGAGACCCGACTCTATTCGCCGGTCTACGGTGACCACATGGCGGAATTGAAGCCGGTCATCCAGCCCTCGGGTTCGGATTCCGCCGCACTCGACAACGTGTTCGAGATCCTGACCACCGAGGAGCGCGCGCTGCCGATGGTGAAGTGCCTGCTGATCCCCGACGTCTGGGACGGCCGCACCGCCATGCCGCAGGAAATCCGCGACATGTTCAGCTATTGCAACTCGGTGATGGAGCCCTGGGACGGGCCGGCCGCGATCTGCGGCTTCGCCGGCAATTGGGCGATCGCCGCCATGGACCGCAACGGCTTGCGTCCGCTGCGCTTCGCGATCACCGAGGACGGATTGCTGGTCGCCGGCTCCGAAGCGGGCATGGTGAAGCTCAACGAGACCGCGATCCGCACCAAGGGCCGGCTCGGGCCGGGCCAGATGCTCGCCGTCAACCTCGCCGAGGGCAAGCTCTACGGCAATGACGAGGTCATGGCCAAGCTCGCGGCGCAGGAGGATTACGGCGCCTGGGTCAAGGGCATCACCGTCATCGACGACCTGATCAAGCAGCGTCGCGGCGAGCCGGCGATCTTCGACAAGGATTATCTCCGCCGCCGCCAGGTGGCGGCCGGGCTCTCGGTCGAGGATCTGGAGCTGGTGCTCCAGCCGATGGTCGAGGAGGCCAAGGAAGCGATCGTCTCCATGGGCGACGACACGCCGCTGGCGGTGCTGTCCGACCATTATCGCGGCCTGCACCATTTCTTCCGGCAGAATTTCAGCCAGGTCACCAACCCGCCGATCGACAGCCTGCGCGAGAAGCGCGTGATGTCGCTGAAGACGCGGCTCGGCAATCTCGGCAACGTGATGGACCAGGACGAGACGCAGTGCCGCCTGCTGCAGCTCGATTCGCCGGTGCTGACCACCGCCGAGTTCCAGGCGATGGGCGCCTATATGGGCAAGAGCGGCGCCGAGATCGACTGCACCTTCGACATCCATGCCGGCGAGCATGCCCTGCGCGATGCGATCCAGTCGATCCGCCGCCAGGCGGAGGATGCCGTGCGCGAAGGCGCCACCCATCTCATCCTCTCCGACGAGAAGGTCTCGGCCAACCGCGCGGCGATCCCGATGATCCTCGCGACCGGCGCCGTGCATGTGCACCTGCTCCGGCAACAGCTCCGCACCTTCACCTCCCTGAACGTGCGCTCCGGCGAATGCCTGGACGTGCATCACTTCGCCGTGCTGATCGGCGTCGGCGCGACCACGGTCAATGCCTATGTCGCCGAAGCCGCGATCGAGGACCGGCGCAAGCGCGGTCTGTTCGGCGAGATGAGCCTCGACCAGTGCCTTGACCATTACCGCAAGGCCGTGGATCAGGGTCTCTTGAAGGTCATGTCCAAGATGGGCATCGCCGTGATCAGCTCCTATCGCGGCGGCGCCAATTTCGAGGCGCTCGGCCTCTCGCGGACCCTGGTTGCGGAATATTTCCCGTCGATGGCGTCCCGCATCTCCGGCATCGGCATGATCGGCATCCAGCGCCGCGTGCTGGCGCTGCACGCCCGCGCCTGGTCGGAAGACTTCGTCGCGCTGCCGGTCGGCGGGTTCTACAAGTTCCGCAAGAGCGGCGAGACCCATGCCTGGGCCGCCGAGCTCATCCACATGCTGCAGAGCGCGGTCTCGTCCGAGTCCTATCAGACCTTCAAGCGCTACTCCGAGGGCGTGCAGAAGGCGCCGCCGGTCGCGATCCGCGATCTGCTGGATTTCGTGCCGACCGGCCATCAGGTCGCGATCGACGAGGTCGAGAGCATCACCGAATTGCGCAAGCGCTTCGTGACGCCGGGCATGTCGCTGGGCGCGCTCGGGCCGGAAGCGCATGGCACGCTCAACATCGCCATGAACCGGATCGGGGCCAAGTCGGATTCCGGCGAGGGCGGCGAGTTCGCCTCGCGCTTCAAGCCGCGGCCCAACGGCGACAATGCGAACTCGGCGATCAAGCAGATCGCCTCGGGCCGGTTCGGCGTCACCGCCGAATACCTCACCAATTGCCGCGAGATCGAGATCAAGGTGGCGCAAGGCGCCAAGCCCGGCGAAGGCGGCCAGCTCCCGGGCTTCAAGGTCACGGTCGAGATCGCCCAGCTCCGCCATGCGACGCCGGGCGTTTCGCTGATCTCACCGCCGCCGCATCACGACATCTACTCGATCGAGGACCTGGCGCAGCTCATCTACGACCTGAAGCAGATCAACCCCAAGGCCAAGGTCTGCGTGAAGCTGGTCGCGCGTTCCGGCATCGGCACCATCGCCGCGGGAGTCGCCAAGGCGAAGGCCGACGTGATCCTGGTCTCCGGCCATGTCGGCGGCACCGGCGCCTCGCCGCATACCAGCATCAAATATGCCGGCGTGCCCTGGGAGATGGGCCTCTCCGAGGTGCACCAGGTGCTCACCCTCAATCGCCTCAGGCACCGGGTGAAGCTCCGTACCGATGGCGGCATCAAGACCGGCCGCGACGTCGTCATCGCCGCGATCCTCGGCGCCGAGGAGTTCGGCATCGGCACGGCGTCGCTGATTGCCATGGGCTGCATCATGGTGCGGCAGTGCCATTCCAACACCTGCCCGGTGGGCGTCTGCACCCAGGACCCGAAGCTCCGCGAGCGCTTCTCCGGCACGCCGGAAAAGGTCGTCAACCTCTTCAGCTTCATCGCCGAGGAGGTGCGCGAGATCCTGGCTTCGCTCGGCTTCCGCACGTTGAACGAGGTGATCGGCCGCACCGAGCTCCTGGAGCAGGTCAGCCGCGGCGCCGTCGATTTGGACGATCTCGACTTGAACCCGATCCTGGCCCAGGCCGATGCCGGCGACCAGGCGCGCTATTGCACGCTCGAAGGCCGCAACGAGGTGCCGGACACCTTGGACGCGCAGATGATCAAGGATGCCGCGCCGCTGTTCGAGGCCGGCGAGAAGATGCAGCTCCAATACAACATCCGGAACACCTATCGCGCGATCGGCACGCGGCTCTCGTCGCATATCACCAAGAAGTTCGGCATGTTCGGGCTGAAGCCCGGCCATGTGACCGTGCGGCTGCGCGGCTCGGCCGGCCAGTCGCTCGGCGCCTTTGCGGTGCAGGGACTGAAGCTCGAAGTCCTCGGCGATGCCAACGATTACGTCGGCAAGGGCCTTTCCGGCGCCACCATCGTGGTGCGGCCGCTGGCCTCGAGCCCGCTGGTCACGAATCTCAACACGATCATCGGCAATACCGTGCTCTACGGCGCGACCGCCGGAAAGCTGTTCGCAGCGGGCCAGGCCGGTGAGCGCTTCGCCGTGCGGAATTCCGGCGCCGATGTGGTGGTCGAAGGCTGCGGCTCGAACGGCTGCGAATACATGACCGGCGGCACCGCGGTGATCCTGGGCGGCGTCGGCGACAATTTCGCCGCCGGCATGTCGGGCGGCATGGCCTTCGTCTATGACGCGGCGGAGAGCTTCCCCACCCATGCCAACGGCGAGAGCGTCGTCTGGCAGCGCCTGGATTCGGCGCATTGGGAAGGCCACCTGAAATCGCTGATCGCCGAGCATGCCCGCGAGACGCAGTCCAAATTCGCCGCGCGCCTGATCAACGACTGGGCCCTGGAGCGCGACCGCTTCTGGCAAGTGGCGCCGAAGGAAATGCTGGGCAAGCTCGAGCACCCGCTCAGCGACCAGGCGGAGAGGAAGCTGGCGGAATAGTCCACTCGCTTTTTTTCGTCATGGTACGCGAAGGCGTACCATCCACGAGTTTGCGTCCGGTTCATCGTTGCATCGCGCGGGAATCCCAGTCAGCGGAACCAAACTCGTGGATGGTCGGCCTTCGCCGACCATGACGATTGAAATACGGGACGTCTCAGAAGTCACTTCTCCTCCACCCAGGCCAGCGCATCCTGGATGAATGCGGTGGCGTTTTCCTCCACCAGATCGCCGCGCGCCAGGATCAGCCGCTCGGCGTTCCAGCCCATGATGTGCATGACTGCCTGCCTGACCGCCTTGCGGTGACTGAAGGTCGCGCGGTAGTCCGGCGGCGTGGTCGGCTGCTCGACGTCACCGCGGCGCTTCGAGAGCCAGCCGCGCATGCCCTTGACCGGCAGCGGCGGCTGGATGAGGTCTGAGATCAGCGCCGTCGCGCTCGCGCGGTGGAAGAAGGCCGCCTCGGTCATGGCAAAGCTGCCATGGACCAGCACCTGGTCGAGATCGGCGGCCCAGGCCTGCGGCGCCCGGTCGGCCAGCTTGTCGTCGAAGGCGAGGTCGCGGCGCTGCTGGATGAGGCCGGGCGAAGCGATCAGGCGGGCCCAGGGATAGGCCGCCTTCCATTCCCCCAGGAACTGGTGGTGCAGCTTGGAGGGCGAGACCAGGTAGCGGATGGTGCCGAGCACCTCGACCGTCGCCTGCAGGCCCGGCGTCAGCCCTATCGGCGACCACAGGAACAGTCCGCCGTCGCCGAGCCGGATGATGGCCATCCGCGACGGATAAGAAACACCTTGAGAGGTCACGACCGGCCCTTCGGCGATCCAGATTTCCGGACCGAAGGCGATCAGCCGCTCCGCTGCCATCTTCAGCTCCCCCCGAAGCGGCATGGCGAAAACTTGATCCCAGCTTCCTTGACCAAGACCGGGGCGTTTGTCAAATAGCGGCCCCGAGTCGAAGGCCCGGTTGGTGGCTTTCCGGAACATCGTCCTGACGGAGCCGCCCCCGATGAGCACGCGCAACGGAGCCCTGCTGTTCGATCTCGACGGCACGCTCTGCGACACCGACCGGCTGCACTTTGGCGCATATTGCACCCTGCTGAAGGATTTCGGCCGCTCCATCACGCTGGAACACTACAAGGCACGCATCATGGGCGCCCATAATGACGTGATCATGCGCGAGATGTTCCCCGACCTCGACGTCGCGCGCCATCGCGCGCTGGCCGATCGCAAGGAGGCCTTGTTCCGCGACGCTATCGTGACCCTCGAGCCGACGCCGGGCGTCTCGGCTTTGCTGGATTGGGCCGACGCCAAAGGCGTCGGCGTCGCCGTCGTCACCAACGCGCCGCGCGCCAATGCCGAGATGATGCTGAAAGGTCTCGGGCTCGATCGCCGGATCGGCACGGTGGTGCTGGGCGAGGAGCTGCCGCGCGCCAAGCCCGATCCGCTGCCCTACGCGACGGCGCTCGAACGGCTGGGCGCCGGCGCCGATCACGCGCTGGCCTTCGAGGATTCGCTGCCCGGCATCCGCTCGGCGAGCGGCGCCGGCGTTGCGACGTATGGCATCCGCACCGGCCATCCGGACGATGCCTTGCTCGGCGCCGGCGCCATCGGCGCGATCGACGATTTCACCGATCGGGGCCTCTGGCAGCGCCTCGCGGCGATGTTCTGAACGCGCCGCCGGTGGAGCTGGATCGGCCGTCACGCTTCCGTGGCAACATCGCGAAAGGTGCGCGCCGGTCGTGCAATGCTCGCGCTGCAACGGTCGAGTCGCACCGCATAACCTTTGCTTAAGCATGGCCGCCGCGACTCGATAAACTTCGATTCGAGTCCCACCGCGCGGTGAAACTTTCCGCGCGCTTCCCGCATTCCTGTGTGTGCTCGCGGCTTGTGCTACACTCCGATGAACGTCACCATGACCGGGCACGGAATCCGCTGACGGTGCGGCATCGATGGAACCGACGGGGCCGAAGGTCCTCAAGAATCTGACCCTGGATGTCGGCGCGATGCGCCGGCTGGAAGAGCTGCACCGCAATTGGCGGCTCGGGCGCGCGCGCAGCCAGCGCCTGATGCTGACGGATTGCGATCTCCGCAAGCTCGATCTCAGCCTGATGGATTTCACCGACGCCTATTTCGTGCGCTGCAATTTCGAGCGCGCGAATCTCCGGGGCACGCAGTTCCGCAGCGCGATCCTGACCGGCAGCACGTTCGACGAGGCGGATCTGACCGGCGCCATCTTCGAGCGCGCCGATCTGCGCGGCGCCTTGTTTCACGGCTCCGACATGACGCGCGCCTCGCTGGCTTCGGCGGACCTCCGAAAGGATTTCACCCAGGGCGAGAGCGCGCCCGCCTGCCGGTTTCGCGGCGCCCGCCTGGAGCAGACGACCTTCGCCGGCGCCAAGCTGGTCAGCGTCGATTTCTCTGGCTCCTATCTGCTGGAATCCGATTTCTCCGGAGCGGATCTCCGCCAGTCCAATTTCACCTCGGCCCAGCTCATGGCGATCCGCCTTGCCGGCGCCGAGCTCGACGGGGCCGATTTCAGCCGCGCCGCGGTCGATGAATCGACCCGCGACCAGGTCCTGGCCGCGTCGCTGCCGATCGGATCCGCGCCCCGGCTCAGCGTCGATGAGATCCGCCGGCGTCTCGGCCAGCATGCGGCCTGGGTGGACAGCCTCGGCCATGCCGGGCATCGCCTGGAACTCGAAGGCTTCGATCTTTCAGGGCTCGATCTCAGGGGCGCCAACCTGGCCGCGGCCAGGCTCGAGCGCTGCCTGCTGACCCGCGCCAACCTGAAGCAGGCCTGGCTGCTGGCGGTCAGTTTCTCCGGCGCCAATCTCTCCGAGGCGGATCTGAGTGCCGCCGATCTGCGGGGGGCGGACTTCCGCGATTCGCATCAGCGCGGGCTGATCCTGCCCGGCGCGCGAACCGGCGCGATCCCCGGGCTGCCGCTGGCGACCCGGGGCTTGCGGAGCTGAAAAGGCTGCGGCTTACGAGCGCCGGCGGAACAGCATGCTGGCGAGCATCAGCCCGCCCAGCCCGATCAAGGCGGCGTGCACCGGCTTTTCCTTGATGTAAGCGGCAACCGACTGGCCGACATCCTGTGCCGCGCTATAGGCGCGGTCGGCGCCTTCGCGGCCATAGGCCGCAGCTTCCTTCGCGCCGGTGCGCGCCGCTTTGCGCACGGCATCGCGGGCATCGTTCACGGTCTCCCGGGTCGCCTCAAAGGCGTCGCGGGCGGTGTCGGCCGCCTGCTCGATCCGACCATTGGTGGTGCTGCTCATCGAGGCCATGCTGCTCTCCTTGGCTGGGCTGAATGCTGTGGGCTGAGACGATGGCGGCAGGCTTCAGGAGGCCTGCCGCCAGGGGTCTCGACCGCCGTTGGGTGAGTTCGGCGGTCCAGACGATTTGAAGTTCAGTGCTGGGTCTTTTCGCTGCTCTGACCCATGTTGCCCGCCTGGACGTCGGCCGGCTTGGGATCGTGGCCGAGATCGGCCGGATCCTGTGGCTGCGGGCTCGGCGGTTCCGAACCCGCTCCGGCCGGCCGTGGTTTCCGGGGCGCCTCTTTCGGCGGCTGGCTGCCGAGCTCCTTGCGCGGCTCACCCGGCTGCTGCGAATGGTGCGGCTGATTCGCCATGATGAATCCTTTCGTGAGGGGCACTCTCGAACAAGAATCCCCGGCGCCGTAAGTTGCGGAAATGATGCCCGAATCGCCTTGCCTTAATCGCCGTTTGGTGCGGCCTGCGCTGGCGATGGCGGTCTCACACTGCTATGTTCGCGCCGAATCATGCGACGTCTCTTTCATCATCCCTTGCAGCCGCAATCGCGCGCCGTCCGGCTGCTGCTCGCCGAGAAACGGCTCGATGCGGAATTCGTTCTGGATCGGCCGTGGGAACGGCGCGAGCAGTTCCTGGCGCTCAACCATGCCGGCGAGGTGCCGGTGCTGGTCGAAGACGGCGGCCTGGCGCTTTGCGGCTTCCATCCGATCATCGAGTATCTCGAGGAGGCCTATCCCGACACGCCGGCCGGCACGCCGATGCTCGGGCGCGCGGCGCAGGAGCGCGGCGAAGTCAGGCGGCTGATCGACTGGTTCGAGGGCAAGTTCGACCGCGAGGTCACACGCAACCTGCTGCATGAGAAGCTGTTCAAGCGCTTCACGCCCAGCGGACCCGGGGCCAGCGGCGGGCCGGATTCCGGCGCGATCCGGGCCGGCAAGGCCAATATCGGCATGCACCTCGCCTATATCGCCTGGCTGATGGAACGGCGGAACTGGCTGGCGGGGCCGCATATCACGCTGGCCGACCTGGTTGCCGCGGCACAGATCTCGGCGATCGATTATCTCGGCGATGTGCCTTGGGACGACAATGCGGCCGCCAAGGACTGGTATGCACGGGTGAAATCGCGTCCGAGCTTCCGCCCGCTCCTGGCCGACACCCTGCCCGGCGCGCCGCCGCCGCCGCATTACGCCGACCTGGATTTCTGACGGCTGATCCAGTCAGCCGTCATCCCGTGACTTGGTCACGGGATCCACGCCTTTCTTTCCTTCGAGCCCCAAGGCGTGGATCCCGGTGCCTAGCACCGGGATGACGAACAGAAGAGATGTTCGTCAATTCGCCTTCACGTCGAGCTTGGCGAGACCGTCGCGGGCATCGTCCGCGGCCGGTGAATCCGGCGCGAGCTCGATGGTCTTCATCCAGTCGGCGCGCGCGCCGTCCTTGTCCCCGGCTTCCGCCCGCTGCGTGCCCTGCTCCAGCAGCGCATCGGGATCGTTGGGATCGGCCTTCAAGGCAAGATCGATATTGTCCTTGGCGAGATCGGGCTGCTGCAGCTTGCGATAGGCGGTCGCGCGCATCACCAGGATCGTCCCGCGGTCGGAGGTGAGATCGTAGGCCGCGTTGAGATCGTCCAGCGCGTCGAAATACTTCTCCTCGTTGCCGTAGATCGTGGCGCGGAACACCAGCAGATCGACATTGTTCTTGGCGACCTTCAGGCCCTGGTTGAGATCGGCCAGAGCCCGGTCGGGCTTGCCCATCTGCAGCCAGGCCTGCGCCGCCTGACCGAAGAGCTGCGCCATGATCGGCGCCTTGACCTGCGGCATGGTCTCGGCGATCCGCTCCAGCTCCATCGCCGCGTCGTCGTATTGCTTCAGGCCCATATAGGATGCCGCCACGCAATGCCGCGCGGCATCGCCGCCGCCATCCTTCTCCCAGGCCATCGCCTGCTTCAGCGCCTGTTTCGGGGTGCTTTGCGCCTGGGACATGCAGTCCTGGTATTTCCGCTCCTGCTGGGCCTCGCTGGCGACCGCGGGAGCGGCATCGCCGCCGGCCTGCTGCTGATCGGCAAGAGCCGGCAGCGCCTGGGTCAGCAGCAGAAGCGAGAGGATCGGCAGGATCGAACGCATGGAGCTCCATGGAAAACCGCCGCCCTTGCCAGCGGGATCGCCGCCGGATAGGAGGGCTTGGCGTCGCAGAAGATCGTGGCGCCGGCCGGAAAATGCAAGCCGGGAAGGCAGATAGGACCCGTGACCAAATCGCCCCATCTCTTCTGTTTCGGCCTCGGCTACAGCGCAGCCGCCCTGGCGCGGCACCTGCTGGACCAAGGCTGGCGGATGACCGGTACCTGTCGCGATGAGGCCCGCGCCTTGGAATTGCAGCGGCTCGGAATCACGCCCGTGCTGTTCGACCGCAGGCAGCCGATTGCCGATCTCGATCGCCGGCTCGCCTCGGTCACGCATCTCCTGAGCTCCGTTCCGCCGGACGAGACCGGCGATCCGGTGCTGGACATGCACGGCGCCGCGCTCGCCGCCGCAGCGCGACACCTGGCCTGGATCGGCTATCTCTCCACCACCGGCGTCTATGGCGACCGCGGCGGCGATTGGGTGGACGAAACCAGTGCGCTGACACCGAGCGGCGAGCGCGGACGGCGGCGCCTCGCCGCCGAGCGGGCCTGGCTGGCTTTGCCGCAACCGGCGCATCTCTTTCGCCTCGCCGGCATCTATGGGCCCGGACGCTCCGCCCTCGATACCGTGCGCAGCGGCAGGGCCAAGCGCATCTTGAAACCGGGCCAGGTCTTCAGCCGTATCCATGTGGAGGACATCGTCGCCGTGCTCCTGGCTTCGATCGCGCGGCCCGATCCCGGCACCGCCTACAATGTCTGCGACGACGATGCCGCCGATCCCGCCGAGGTCATCGCCTTTGCCTGCGAACTGCTCGGCGTCGCTCCGCCGCCGGAAGTGCCCTTCGCCGAGGCCGAGCTCTCGCCGATGGCGCGCAGCTTCTATGACGACAACAAACGCGTGCGGAACGACCGCATCAAGCACACGCTCGGCGTGACCTTGCGCTATCCGAGCTATCGCGAGGGATTGCGCGCGCTGCTCGCAGCCGGCGACTGAACGAGCGCGGCGACGGTATCGCAGAGCAGCGCCAGGTCCTGCGGCCGCGACAGGCGATGGTCACCGTCCTTGATCAAGGTGATGCGCAGGTCGTGCGCCGCGAGCTTCTCCGCCAGGCGCAGCGAATGACGATAAGGCACATCGGGATCGGCCATGCCGTGCAGCAGGCGCACCGGCATGTCGAGATCGATCGCGCCGCCCAGCAGCAGATGCTTGCGGCCGTCTTCGACCAGCCCACGGGTGATAACGTATGGCTCGTCCGAATATTCCGAAGGCTGCTCCAGGCGGCCTTGCGTCATGAGACGGTGCTGATCGCCGCCCGAAAGCCAGCGCCAGATCAGCTCTTCGGTGAAGTCCGGCGCGGCGGCGATGCCGACCAGGCCCTTGATGCGATCCCGCCGTTGCAGCGCGGCCAGCAGCATGATCCAGCCGCCCATGCTGGAGCCGACCAGGACCAGCGGCCCGGTCGTCAGCTTGTCGATGACCGCCAGCGCATCGGCACTCCAGCGCGAGATCGTGCCGTCGAGGAAGTCGCCGCTCGATGCGCCGTGACCGGAATAGTCGAAGCGCAGGAATCCGAATCCTCGTGCGTTGCAAAACTCATCGAGCGCCGTCGCCTTGCCGCCGGTCATGTCGGATTTGAAACCGCCCAGGAAGACGACGGTGGGAAAGACCGCGGTGGTATCGTTTTGATTCCGTTGCGCCGCTCGGCGTCGCCGATAGGCAAGAAAGGTACCGTGATCCATCTGCAACGCACCCGCGTCCGAGTCGTGCTCGGCGTCGCGCGGGGGATCGTTTTCAGATGGATTGGAACCGCTCATCCCTGTAAAATACCTGTCCAGCGATATTCGCAAAGCACATGACGATCGACACGGTCGCCGCCACCTCTCCTTACATCAGCCGCGCTCCGGGACAAAGGACCGGACGGTCGGGCGCGTCCGTTCTGCACGTCGTGCGGCGGCTCGATCATAGCGGCGAGGCGCGCCTGGCGATCGAGTTCGCGGCGGCGCTGAACGATGTCGGCGGCCAGGCGGCGATCGTCTATGACAGCGGCATGCTGCCGCCGGAGCTGCAGCGACACGGCATCCCAGCGGTCGAGATCAAGCTCGGCAGCCGCGCGCCGTTCAGCGGCGCCGCGGCGGCGAAGCGTCTCGCCAAGCTGCTCGGCGAGAGTCCCATCGACATCATCCATGTGCACGGCCTCGATCTGCTGCCGGTCGTGCGCGCCGCGCTCGGCGACGGCGCGGCGAAGCTCGTGCTCGGCATGAACGCCGATCCCGAGCTGTTCGCCAAATTGCCGAAGCGCCTGCGCCAGGCCCTGGAGCGGGTCGACGAAATCGTCGTGCTGTCGCGGCTGACCGGTCACGAATTGGCGGATGCGATGCCGGCGCTCGCCGACCGCATCAGTCTGGTCGAGTTCGGCGTCGATCTCACGCGCTTCGATCCGGCGCAGGTGACCGCGCATCGCGTGATCCAGATGGCGCAGCAATGGCGCGTGCCCGACGACCGGCCGGTGGTGATGCTGCCCGGCCGCTTCGCCCGCGAGCGCGGCCACGGCACCCTGGTCGAGGCGCTGGGCCTCATCCGCGACGTCGATCTGCGCTGCATCCTGGTCGGCCCCGATGCCGACGGCCCCGCCTTCCGCAAGGAGCTCGGCAAGGAGATCGCCCAGCTCGGCCTCGGCGACCGCGTCCTCCTCACCGAGGAATGCCGCGACATGCCGGCGGCGCTGATGCTGGCGGATGTCGTGGTCGCGCCCTATCACGCGCCGGGGGCCCATAATCGCGCGATCATCGAGGCGATGGCGCTCGGCCGTCCCGTCGTCGCCAGCGACTTTCCCGTTTCACGCGAATTGCTCGAGGGCAATGACATGGCCTGGCTGGCGCCGGCGAGCGATGCGATGGCATTGAGCTGGGCGATCCGCGAGGCGCTGGCTTTGCCCGCCGATCATCGCGAGATCCTGAGCCAACGGGTGATCGAAACCTTGCGCGACCAGCGCAGCCGCACGCGCATGTGCGGTGCCGCGCTCGACATCTACGAGCGCCTGCGTCCCACCGCCGCAGCCGCGGCGTAATCTCACCGCAAGCTGATCCCAGGCTGACGGAGCGTCGGCTTTGCATACGATATGCGATCCCGATTGTGCGCAGCAGAACACGCATGTTGCGCTGCGCGCAGCCTGTGGCGCGCTCGCCACGAAAATCTGTGAGACGCATCACATGTCGCGGCATCGTCAATCCTCAGCCCTATTCGCGCCGCATTCTCCGACTAAATCATCACGCATGGTAATGCGCGCTTCGGCGTGAAACCTGATGTGGTCGAGCTGGTTTCAGTTCGACCGGTTCCGTGGTCCAGGGAAGTTCCTCGCAGGGAGAAGAGAGGAACGGTTGGCGTGACCGGGGAGCATAATGCAGCGCAAGAGTTGGGGATTTGTATCATGACTGTAACGGCCAACCTCCACCCCGCCCGCTTCTTCTTCCTCAATCATGGCGAGACCGATTGGGACCGCAGCGGCCGCTTCGCCGGGCGCATCAACGCGCCCTTGAACGGACGCGGCCTCGCCCAGGCGCGCCGCGCCGGCGAGATGCTGCGCCATGCGGGCATCCAGACCATCTGCACCAGCCCGCAGGATCGCGCGCTCACGACGGCGGAGATCGTCGCCGCCCATATCCATGCGCCGATCGTGACCATCGAGGGTCTCAAGGATTGCTGCTTCGGCAGTCTGGACGGCGAGCTGACCGGCGGCTGGTTCGAGGCCTGGCGCAGCGGCGTCACACCGGATGGCGCCGAATCCGTCCGCAAGTTCTTCGTCCGCGGCGTACGCGCCATGAATGCCGCGCTGGAACGCCCGGGCCCGGTGCTGATCGTCGCCCATCCGGCGATCTATATCGCCTTCCAGCGTGTCGCCGGATTGGAGGAGGAGACGCTGCGTCCCCTCGCCCCGACCCCGATCCTGCACGAGCCCGTCAACGACAGTTGGCGGACCGCGCATCTGGCGGCCTAGCGCAACGAACCTTGACCCTCGCCTTCCTGCCTCCGATAGTTGCCGCCAATGCAACATCGGAGGCGGGAGATGAGCGGCTGGCACATCGCGCAAATGAATGTCGGCGTGACGGTCGAGGCGACCGATCATCCGCAGCTTGCCGATTTCATGAACCAGCTCGACGCGATCAATGCGCTGGCCGATCAGGCGCCGGGCTTCGTCTGGCGGCTGCAGAGCGAGAGCGGCAACGCCACCGACATCAAGCCGAGCGATAATCCGAACTTCATCGTGAACATGTCGGTCTGGGCGAATGTCGAGGCTTTGTTCGACTTCGTCTACAAGACCGTGCATCGCCTGGTGATGGCCCGCCGCCGCGAATGGTTCGAGAAACCGATCACCGCCTACCAGGTGCTCTGGTGGATCCCCGCCGGCCATAAGCCCACGGTCGAAGAAGGCTTGGCGCGCCTGGCCAAGCTGCAGGCCGAGGGTCCGACGGCGGAAGCCTTCACCTTCAAGGCGCGCTTTCCGTCACCCGATCAGATCGGCGGCCCCCGGGACATGGAGCCGGAGCCCTACTGCGTCGGCTGGGAGTGATCGCCGCAAAGCAAAAGGCCGCCTCCCGGCGGCCTTTCTGAACACTCGGCGGCCTGCGCTCAGGCGCGCGCGTGTTTCCGGCGCCGGGCCACGAAGCCCAACCCTACGAGACTGCTGGCGAACAGCGGCAGCGCGCCCGGGATCGGCGTCGCCGCGATCGCGGGGAAGTTCGCGGTCCAAAATCCCGCCGTGGGGAAGCCCGCGACGATGGTGAAGTGGTTCATCGCGTTGAACTGATCCTTGACGGTGCCCGCGACCGGGTTGTCCACCAGGATCGACAGGAAGGTGTCGTAGTTGAAGAGATCCGGCGCGTAAGCGAACACGGAGAAGCCTTGATTGTCGTCGTGGTAGACGAAGTTGCCGGTCTGCGGATCGACGTAGGCGGCAAAATCGAATCCGGTGCCGCTCGTCGTCGTGCCGGTGAAGGACAATCCCGGATAGGCGAGCTGGATGTTCGTGACGTCGGACATGGGAATGACGCCGGCCTGGACGTCGCTCAAGGGAACCTGGAACGTGGCCAGCGAGGGCTCGCCGACAATTGGACCGAAGCCTTCGCTCGTGGTGGTCCAGGAATAGGTCACCATCGGAGCCGCTTGCGCTCCGGCAGCACCCAGCATCACCGCTCCGGTTAGCGCCGCCGCCAGCAATAGAGCTTTACGCATCGGTTCCCCCCAAAGGATTCGGTTGTGTCTGATCACCGAATTGCCAGCCACTGTAGCGACGGTGCGAAAACCCTCCTAGGATCATTTTGCTTAAAATTGCGGCATTAATTATGAAATATTTCCGCCATCAAGCTTACCGAAGATCATCGGCCGCTTTCCTTGACACCCCCCTGATTCCCACTAAATTCCCGGATTCCGGCCGTTTTGGCCGGTTTTTCGTCTTTTGAGGAACGGGATAATGCCGACGATCACCCTGCCGAACGGGGACAAACGCCCCTTCGATCGGCCGGTTTCCGGGGCGGAACTGGCCGCTTCGATCGGTCCGGGTCTCGCCAAGGCGGCGCTGGCGATCAGTGTCGATGGCGAGGTCAAGGACCTTTCGCATGTCATCGACAAGGATGCGAAAGTCGAGATCGTCACCCGAACTTCCCCGGCTGCGCTGGAGCTGCTGCGCCATGACGGCGCGCATGTGCTCGCGGAAGCCGTGCAGGAGCTCTTCCCCGGCACCCAGATCACCTTCGGTCCGGCGATCGACAACGGGTTCTATTACGACTTCTTCCGCAACGCGCCCTTCACGCCCGAGGACTTCGCGGCGATCGAGAAGCGCATGCAGGAGATCGTGGACCGTGACGAGAAGATCACCCGCGAGATCTGGTCACGCGACCAGGCCGTGAAGTGGTTCGAGGACCATGGCGAGCGCTTCAAAGCGGAATGGGTGACGCAGATCCCGGCCGACGAGGAGATCTCGATCTACAAACAGGGCAACTGGCTGGACATGTGCACCGGCCCGCACCTGCCCTCGACCGGCAAGCTCGGCAAGGCGTTCAAGCTGCTCCGGGTCTCCGGCGCCTATTGGCGCGGCGATCCGAAGAACCCGCAGCTCCAGCGCATCTACGGCACCGTCTTCCCCGACGACAAGCAGCTCAAGGAATACCTCCATCAGCTCGAGGAAGCGGAGAAGCGCGACCATCGCCGTCTCGGCAAGGAGATGAACCTTTTCCATCAGCAGGAAGAGGCGGTGGGCGCGATCTTCTGGCACCCCAAGGGCTGGCGGCTCTATCGCAAGCTCGAGAACTACCTGCGCGCCCGGCTCGACAAGGCCGGCTATCAGGAGGTGAAGACGCCGCAGATCCTGGACCGCTCGCTCTGGGAGCGTTCGGGACATTGGGAGAAGTTCCGCGAGAACATGTTCATCGTGCAGGACGGCGAGGACAAGACCCTCGCGGTCAAGCCGATGAACTGTCCGGGCCATATCCAGATCTTCAAGCAGGGGCTCAAAAGCTACCGCGACCTGCCGCTGCGCTTCTCCGAATATGGCTCATGCCACCGCAACGAGCCTTCGGGCGCGCTGCACGGCATCATGCGGGTCCGCGCCTTCACCCAGGACGATGCGCATATCTTCTGCACCGACGCGCAGATCGGCTCGGAGTGCAAGGATTTCTGCGACCTGCTGCTCTCGGTCTATCGGGACTTCGGCTTCACCGACGTGAAGGTGAAGCTCTCCGACCGGCCGGACGTGCGCGCCGGGTCCGACGAGGTCTGGGACCGCGCCGAGGCGACCTTGAAAGAGGCGACCGCGGCGGCCGGCGTCGAGTTCAGCATCAATCCCGGCGAGGGCGCGTTCTACGGACCGAAGCTGGAATTCGTGCTGCGCGACACGATCGGCCGCGACTGGCAGTGCGGCACCTTCCAGGTGGATTACGTCCTGCCCGAAAGGCTCGACGCGTCCTATGTCGGCGAGGATGGGGCCAAGCACCGGCCGGTGATGCTGCACCGGGCGATCTTCGGCTCCATGGAGCGGTTCATCGGCATCCTGATCGAGCACTACGCCGGCAAGTTCCCGCTCTGGCTCTCGCCGCTCCAGGTCGTGGTCTGCACCATCGTCTCCGAAGCGGACGATTATGCACGGAAGGTGCAGGCGGAATTGGAGAAAGCGGGCCTCATCGCCGAGCTCGATCTGCGGAACGAGAAGATCGGCTACAAGGTGCGCGAGCACAGCCTGGCCAAGGTTCCTGTCGTGCTGGCCGTCGGCAAGCGCGACCAGGAAGGCGGGACCGTCGCGCTCCGCTATCTCGGCGAGGAGACCCAGAAGGTGCTGCCCCTGGCGGAAGCGGTCGGAACTCTCCGGGAACAAGCCCGCTCGCCGCTGGAAAACCGGCACTAAAGTACCCATCTCTAGTACTCATAGCCGAATTGCGAGTCCCGGGGCGGTTCTGCCATAATGCGCCCCGGGATGACGTCCTTTGAATGACATCGTCTGAGCGCTGCGGTCCGTCGAGCCCTGATTGACTTCAGGGCGCGCGGGTGCGGCGTTTTTTATTGGCTAAACGGAAACAGGAGAACACCATAGCCAGGTTACCCGATAAAGAGAACGCGCCGAGCCGGGATTCCGGTCCGCGTGTCAACGCCCAGATCGCGATCCCGCAGGTCCGCCTCGTGCTCGCGGACGGCAGCATGCACGGGGTCATCTCGACCCGTGAGGCGATTTCGATGGCCCAGGAGGCCGGCCTCGATCTGGTGGAGATTTCGCCGACGGCCAGCCCGCCGGTCGCCAAGATCCTCGATTACGGCAAGTTCAAGTACGAGGATCAGAAGCGCAAGAACGCCGCGCGCAAGAAGCAGAAGGTGATCGAGGTCAAGGAGATCAAGATGCGCCCGGGCATCGACATCCATGACTACGATGTGAAGATGCGCGCCGTGCATCGCTTCCTCGAGGAAGGCGACAAGGTGAAGGTCACCATGCGCTTCCGAGGCCGCGAGATGGTGCACCAGGAGCTCGGCGTGAAAGTGCTGGACAAGGTGCGCGCCGATCTGGACTCGGTCGCCAAGGTCGAATCCCACCCGCGCCTCGAAGGCCGGCAGATGGTGATGGTGGTGGCGCCGAAATAGCGCCACCTTCCGCCCGCCACCAATTGCTCTCTGGGGCATTGAAACGAGCATGGCGGACGATCCCAAACCCTCCTCAGGACCAACCGGCGATCAGAACGGCGGCCTGCCCGTGGCGCAAATCCTGCGGGCCGAGCCGCCGGTCTCGGCGCCGGGCATCGATGCCGGCTTCGTGCCGGCGCCGACCCAGCCGCCTGGGCCACTGATCGCCGGCTGGCAGGTCCAGTCACCGCCGCCTCCGGCGCCCACGCCGTTCTCGCCGCCGGTCTTCGGCGCGCTGGCGGTGATCTTCGGCGTCTCCGCCTTCTACAAGGCGACGTTGCTCCTGGGGCCGCTGGCGATCATCGTCGGCCTGATCGCCTGCCTCAGGAAGCAATGGGCCTGGGGCCTGATCGGCATCCTCTCCGCCGCCGCCGCTTTGGCGGTCGATCCCTATTTCTGGGGCTTGGCCGGCATCTACTATGTCGCCCGGCTGCTGGGGCTGGTGGGTTAGGCTAGTTCGGATCGCGGTCGCCGAGATGGCGGGCTGGATCCATGTGATCATGCAGGATACGAAGGATCATCGCGCCGCTCCTGCCGTCTTCCAGCTTGCTTGCGACGTAGTAGAGCACATGCGCCGCCGCGCCTCTGCGATTGGCTGCACGATCGAGGTGAAATGAACGCGCCCCAAGCATGAATTCGCTGCGGGGTTTCGAACCAAGACATTCCGGATCAGCGGCAACAATGCCCGCCGCCCGGTGTATCAGGTCCTCATACCGCCGCCGCTGAGACGATCCGAACCTCCGTTCGGACTCGAGAAGTATCGACTGCAGATCGCGAACGGCATGGACAGCGAGACGATAGCGTTCACCGCTCATGCCGTTTGTCTATCGTTGCTCATCTTCGCCGAAAATCTCGGCCGAAATTTCGTGAACGGACCGATCCGATATCCTGCCCGCTTCGAGATCGTCGATGCCGAGCTGAATCTCGCGCTTCAGGATGGCAAGCTTTTCCTCGTATAGGGCGCGTTCTTCGCGCAGCAGGCGAAGCCCGTCCCGCACCACCTCGCTGGCCGTGCTGTAGGAGCCCGAGGAGACCTCCTTCTCCACAAACTCCGCCAGGGCCTGTGGCAGGCTGACATTCATCGTGGGCATGTGCCTTACTCCATTGTTATTATTGATATATCGTCTTTGGCAAAATTTGTCAATGCCGCTGGCCGCAGCATCCCGCCCTTGTGTCCCGGGACCCAAATCGCTATAACCCCGCGTCCCCTGGGCTGGACCCGGCGGAAAAAGCGGCTACGGCTGAGACATAGGGCATGCCCAAGCCGCTGATGAGCAACCGATTTTAGAGGAAGCAAAATGCCCAAGATGAAGACCAAGAGCGGCGCCAAGAAGCGCTTCTCATTGACCGCGTCCGGCAAGGTGAAGTTCAAGCCGGCCAACAAGCGTCACGGCATGTCCAAGCGTCCGACCGACATGCGCCAGCAGAGCCGGCGCATGGAAGTGATGGCCGACCAGGACACCAAGAAAGTGCGGCGGTTCTTCCTGCCGTACGGCCTGTAACCCGCGGTTCGTAGAGAGGAGCACACCAAATGGCTCGCACCAAGCGCGGCGTCACCACGCACGCCCGGCACAAGAAGATCGTCGATATGGCCAAGGGCTATGTCGGACGCGCCAGCACCAATTACCGGATCGCGATCGAGAAGGTCGAGCACGGCCTGCAATATGCCTATCGCGACCGTCGCGCCAAGAAGCGCAATTTCCGCGGCCTCTGGATCCAGCGCATCAATGCCGGCGTCCGGGAGCACGGCCTCACCTACTCGCAGTTCATGAACGGCATCAAGAAGGCCGGCATCGGCCTCGACCGCAAGGTGCTGTCGGAGCTGGCGATCCGCGAGCCGGCCGCCTTTGCGCAGCTCTGCCGCCAGGCGCAAGAGGCGCTCGTAAAGGCCTGATCGGTCTTGCGGCGGCTGCTGATCCTGCTGCTGTTGTTCTGCGCCATCGGCGTAGGATTTGCTGCCTGCAATCGCTACGGGGACGATATCGACGCGGTGAAGACCGCCGATACCGTCATCCCGGGCAAGACCAACGAGGTGCTGGCGATCGACATCGCCGGCGCCCGTGGCACGGTCGAATGGCAGGGTGGCCCGGCGCCGCAATATCAGAGCGACGACATCGTCGGCGTCCAGGCGGTGATCAAGCGGGTCAGCGCCACCGGCAACCGGCATCAGATCGAGCTCGACTTCATCCACAACCGGCAGACCAAGAAGGTGGCCTTCGACGGCGCCCTGGTGGACGGCAAGAAGCAGGACCTGGTTTCCGGCGCGCTCAACCTTTTTATGATGCAGCTCGAATAGCCGGTCTTTCTCCAGATTGACGAACAGGGGGAGGCCGGGTATCCGGACCTCCCCTTTCTTTTGATTTGGCGCGTTTTGGAGCCCCTGAGGGGCGGTGGACCATGCAAGACCTGGGTGAGCTGGAGAAGAAGTGGCGCAATGCGGCGGACACCGCCGGTAGTGCCGAGGCGCTGGAGACCGTGCGCGTCGAGGCGCTCGGCAAGAAGGGCGAGATCACCGGGCTGATGAAGACGCTCGGCACCCTCTCCCCCGACGAGCGCAAGAGCTTCGGCCAGCAGTTGAACCTGGTGAAGGACGCGGTCACCGCGGCGATCGAGACCCGCAAGTCGACGCTCGGCGATGCCGCGATCGAGGCGCGCCTGCAATCGGAGAAGCTGGACCTCACCCTCCCCGCCCGGCCCGAGACCCTGGGCAAGATCCACCCGATCAGCCAGACTATCGACGAGATCATCGCGATCTTCGGCGAGATGGGCTTCGGTGTGCGCGAGGGTCCGGATATCGAGGACGACTTCCACAACTTCGAGGCGCTCAACATCCCGAAGGATCATCCGGCGCGCCAGATGCAGGACACCTTCTACCTGCCGGCCAAAGAGGATGGCAGCCAGATGGTGCTCCGCACCCATACCTCGCCGGTGCAGGTTCGCACCATGCAGAGCGAGCAGCCGCCGATCCGCGTGATCTGCCCGGGCCGCACCTATCGCGTCGATAGCGACATGACCCATTCGCCGATGTTCCACCAGGTCGAAGGCCTGGTGATCGACCAGAGCACGCATATGGGGCATTTGAAGGGCTGTCTGCAGGATTTCTGCCGCGCCTTCTTCGGCATCGACGAGCTGAAATTGCGCTTCCGCCCGAGCTACTTCCCCTTCACCGAGCCTTCGGCCGAAGTCGATATCGGCTGCGACCGTTCCGGCAAGGAATTGAAGCTCGGCGTCGGCAACGACTGGATGGAGATCCTGGGCTGCGGCATGGTGCATCCCAAGGTGCTGAAGAATTGCGGCATCGATCCCGAGAAGTACCAGGGCTTCGCCTTCGGCATGGGGATCGAGCGCATCGCCATGCTGAAATACGGCATCCCGGATCTCAGGACCTTCTATGACGCCGATCTGCGCTGGCTGAAGCATTACGGCTTCATGCCGCTCGATGTGCCCTCGATGGTGGGAGGGCTCAGCCGATGAAATTCACCCTCTCCTGGCTGAAGACGCACATCGAGACGCGGGCGGAAGCGCCGGCGATCGCGGCGAAGCTCACCGATCTCGGCCTTGAGGTCGAAGGCATCACCGATCCGTCGGCCGCCCTGGCACCGTTCGTCGTCGGCTTCGTGGCGGAAGCCAAGCAGCATCCCAACGCCGATCGCCTGCGGGTCTGCCGGGTCGATACCGGCAAGGGCGTGGTGCAGGTCGTCTGCGGCGCGCCCAATGCGCGAACCGGCATGAAAGGCGTGTTCGCCCCGCCGGGCACGCATATCCCCGGCACCGGCCTCGACCTCAAAGCCGGCAATATCCGCGGCGAAGCCTCCAACGGCATGCTCTGCTCGGCGCGCGAGCTGGGCTTGGGCCAAGATCATGACGGCATCATCGAATTGCCGGATGACGCGCCGATCGGCATGAGCTTCGTGAAGTACCGCAAGCTCGACGACCCGATCATCGAGATCAAGGTGACGCCGGACCGCGCCGACTGCCTCGGCGTGCGCGGCATCGCCCGCGATCTCGCGGCGGCGGGTCTGGGCACTCTGAAGCCCTTCGCGCCGAAACATCTCTCCGGCCGGTTCAAGAGCCCGATCCAGTGGCGCATCGATCCCAGTGCCGCCACCGGCTGCCCCTATGTCGCCGGACGCTACTTCAAGGGCGTGAAGAACGGCCCGAGCCCGCAATGGCTGCAGGACCGGCTGACCTCGATCGGCCTGCGGCCGATCTCGGCTCTGGTCGATATCACCAATTTCGTGACCTTCGATCTCGGCCGGCCGCTGCATGTCTTCGACGCCAAGAAGGTCGCTAGCGATCCGACCATGCGCGCCGCGAGAGCCGGCGAGACCATCAAGGCCCTCGACGGCAAGACCTACACTCTCGAAGCCGGCATGGTGGTGATCGCCGATTCCCGTGGCCCCGAGGCGATCGGCGGCATCATGGGCGGCGAGGAATCCGGCTGTGCGCTGGAGACCACCGACGTCTTCCTGGAAGTGGCGCTCTTCGATCCGATCCAGGTCGCGCGCACCGGGCGCAAGCTCGGCATCCAGTCGGATGCGCGCTACCGCTTCGAGCGCGGCGTCGATCCCAAATCGGCGGCCTGGGGCGTCGATATCGCGACCCAGCTCATCCTCGAGCTCTGCGGCGGCGAGGCGAGCGAAGTCACCGCCGCCGGGACCTTGCCGCAAGGCACGCGCAGCATCGGCTTCCGGCCGCCGCGGGTGACCTCGCTCGGCGGCTGCGAGGTCGCGACCGACAAGCAGCGGCAGATCCTGCAGAATCTCGGCTTCACCGTGACCGCCAACGGCGCCAATCTCTGGCAGGTGACGACGCCGAGCTGGCGCCCGGATGTCGAGGGCGAAGCCGACGTCGTCGAGGAGGTGCTGCGGGTCAACGGCTTCGACGCCATCCCCGCGGTCTCCATGCCGCGCACCGGCGCGCTGCCGAAGACCGCGGTCACGCCGGCGCAGCGCCGGGTGCAGCAGGCCAAGCGCCTGCTGGCGACGCGCGGCCTCGAAGAGGCAGTCACCTTCAGCTTCATGCCGAGCAAGGTCGCCGCACTCTTCGCCGGCGGCAATGCGCTCATCCCGCTCGCCAACCCGATCAGCGCCGATCTCGACGTGATGCGGCCCTCGATCCTGGGCAACCTGCTGATGGCGGCGGGGCGCAATGCGGCGCGCGGCATCGCCGACATCGCGATCTACGAGGTCGGACCGAGCTACGCCAATGACACGCCCAAGGGCCAGCTCACCGTCGCCGCCGGCATCCGGGTCGGCGACTTCGCGGCGCGCCATTGGAGCGGCAAGCCGCGCGCGGTCGATGCCTTCGACGCCAAGGCCGATGCGATGGAGCTGCTCTCGGCCCTGGGCGCGCCGGCCGAGAACCTGCAGGCGACGGCCGATGCGCCGGGCTATTACCATCCCGGCCGCTCGGCGAGCCTGCGCCTCGGGCCGAACGTGCTGGCGCAATTCGGCGAGATCCATCCCAAGGTGATGAAGGCCCTGGACCTCAAGGGGCCGGCGGTCGCCTTCGAGATCTTCCTCGACCGCGTGCCGATGCCGCGCGCGAAAGGCACCAACCGGCCGCTGCTCGATGCCTCTTCCTTCCAGCCGCTGGCGCGGGATTTTGCCTTCGTGGTGACCAGCGACGTCGCCGCCGAGAAGCTGGTGAAGGCGGCCAAGGGCGCGGACAAGGCGCTGATCACCGAGGTCGCGATCTTCGACGTGTTCGAAGGCGGCAGCCTCGGCGAAGGCAAGAAGTCGATCGCGCTCTCGGTGACCTTGCAGCCGCGGGAGAAGACGCTGACCGATGCCGAGATCGAGGCGGTCTCCGCCAGGATCGTCGCCGCGGTCAACAAGGCGACCGGCGGCGAGCTCCGGAAGTAGCGCCGATGCGGTGCCGGACGTTCATCGCGCTCGGCCTCGCGGCGCTGGCGCTCGCGGGCTGCGCCGAGGGCGTGCCGGTGCATGGCATGATCCTGGGCTCGAACGAGAGCTTCAGCGGCGAGACCGACGCGCCCGCCGATGGCGACGGCAACCTCACCATGACCAGCAGCCGCGGCGGCACCTGCAGCGGCCATTACAGCCACATCACCGTGGCAAATGTGAAAGTGGTCGGGACCTTGGACGTCACCTGCGACGATGGGCGCAAGGGAAGCGTGGTGCTCGCCCCCGGCTCCGATCAGCTCACCGGCTTCGGCTCGTTGGGCAAAGACGTCTTCGTGCTGGGGCAGTAGCGCCTCGGCGCGCAGCACGGCACATCAAAACGGCGCCCGCGGGCCGATCCCGGGGCGCCGTCTTTCGGAGAACGATTCCGATCGGTTCAGGCGGCGGCGTTGCCGGCCGGTACCGGACGACGCCAGACCATGAAGCCCATCGCGCCGAGGCTCGTCATCAGCAACAGCAGCGATGCCGGCACCGGAGTCGCGGCGACCGTGCCGTGGAGGCTGGTGAGCACGCTGTTGGCGCTGCTGCCGGCGATGGTGCCGAACAGGCGCAGATAGTAGGTGCCCGGCCCGATGTTCAGCGAGGTCAGGTAGGTCGTGCCGCCGCTGGTTTCGTCTTCCGACAGGAGGTTCGTCGTATCGGTCAGCGAGATGAACTTGTTCGGGCTGGAGCCGACCAGCAGATCGGTCCCGACCGGCGAGCTGCTGAACAGAGCGGCGTGGAAATCGAGCACGTTGGTGCCGGCGGTCTGGTCGCCGGTGATCTTCACATTGGCATCGACCGGCAGCGAGAAGCTGAAGACGTAGTCGAAATAATGCTTGCCGTTGGTGTAGTCGGCGCCGTTGATCCCATCGACGCCGTTGGTCAGATCGCTGGGGCTGAAGCCGGTCGCGGGCGCCTTCGGGGTGATGGTCCCCAGCGCATTCACGATGTTGGTGCCGCTCACCGTGGCGGCACCGGCCGGCGCGGCCAGCGCCAGCATCGCGGCGCCGACCAGGGCGCCAAAGAATTTCAGTTTCATGATCACGCCACTCTCTTCCAGTAGGACCCCTGCTCGATCCGCTGCCGCGGCCTCGCAGAAGCAAAACGGAGAGGGCAGGCATGCTATTCCGCCGTCATGCGGATTCGGTCCGGCCGTTAATCATTTTCTTCGAACTCACAAATTCGCGCTCAGAAGCTGAATCGGATGTCGCCGCGTATGCCATTCTCGCGCGCGTCGTCTGCGATCTGGCCGGAATAGGAAAGCCCGATGGTCAGGCGGTCGGTCAGGTCGAGATCGATGCCGAGATCGACGAGCGCCGCATCGCGGGCGACCGGCACGCCGCTGACGGTGAAGGAATCGCTGCCGGCGACGAATGAAAGCGCGCTCTCCGGTGTAGTATCGCCGAGGGCATGCCGCCAGCCGACCATTCCATGCAGCTTCAGCGTGCCGGCGAAAGCGTCGAACGCGGTCGCGCCGCGCAGGCCGAGGCTGGAAAAGCCCAGATCGCTGTCGCGGCCGCCGGCCTTCAGCGCGGCATCGCCGCCATGCTCGCGGAACCCGTCGCTGTCGAGATTGACATAGGCAAGGCCGGCGAAAGGCGAAAGCGTCACCGCGCCGAATGTGAAGTCGTTCGACACCTCGCCGAAGACCTGTGCCGTCCGCGCGGCGTAATCGGCATGGGTCGAATCCGAGAAGCCGGCGAAATCGATGTCCCGCTCGGCGGCGATCTCGTTGAACGCATAGCCGCCGCCGAGCCGGGCCGCGAACGAGCCCTGCCGGAAGCCGCCATAGAGCCCGAGGTGATAGCTGTCGATCGCGGCGGTGGAGTTGCGGGACTCGACGTCGATGCCGGTATGGCTGTAGCCGCCGGCGAAACCGATCCGCCATTTGCGCTGGAAGGTGGCATCGAAGCCGGCGAGGAAACCGCCGGTCTCGCTGTCCGCGGCGGCGGCATTGCCGTCGCCATCGACGCCGGCCCAATCGCCGAAGGCCCGGCCCCATCCTGTCAGGATCGGCCGGTCGCCGATCGCGCAGAGGACGATGCCGCAATCCGCGCCGGGCTGCGGCGCCAGATTGAAGGTGAATTGCGAGGGACCGACCCCGTTCGGCACCGTGTCGAACGAATCCCGGGTGCGCGCGTTCAGCGCATCGCGGATATCGGCGCTCTGGTTCAGGAGCACGCCTTTTTCCGTCGCGTAGATCTCGCCGGAAAGCTGATCGAAGGCGTTCAACGCCGCAGCGGCGTCGAGCGAGAGCGCCGCGGTGAAGGCGGCGTTGCCGGGATCGACGGTGTCGAGCCCGCCCGCCGCCGCCCGCTGATTCGGGGTGCGGGCGACGGTGGAAAAGGCGGAGCTGATCGACAGCACGTCGAGAAAGACGTTGTTGGCATCGTAATCGAGCACGAAATCGACGAAAGGCCGGTTGTCGATGAGCGTATCGTAGGTGCCGGTGACGCCGCCGCTGGCGGTCAGGATCGTGCTGCGCGTGCCGATCATGTAGGTCCCGGGCGCCGCCTGGACGCTCACCGTCGCGCCGGGCTGGATCGTGGCGGCGCCGGTCACGTTGATCAGGTCCGAGGCGCCGCTGGTATCCAGCTCGACGGTGTAGGTGGAGCCGCCGGCCTGGATGTAGGGGCCGGCGAGGTTCATCGTGCCGATCGAGTTGCCGGGCGCGATGTTGCCGTTATTCGTGACCGCCCCGACGATCGTCCCGATCCCGGAGAGCGTGCCGCCGAGATCCACCGTGAGCGGGCTGGTCAGCGTGCCGTTCACCTTGAGATTGCCGGACTGCACCGTGGTGCCGGTCGAGAACGCGCCGGCACCGCTCACGATCCAGGTGCCGCCATCCATGGTGAGGGTCTCGAAGTTCGAGAATTTGGCGAGGGACTCGCTGCCGCTGCCTTCCAGGATCAGGCCGTCGGCGCCGCTGCCGCCGAGCACATTGCCGTTCAGGATCGATCCGGTCTGCAGGCGCAGCGTATGCGCCGCGCCCACGCCGCCGCCGCTCGCGAAGTTGATGGCGTTGGCGCTGCCGCCGATCGTCCCGCTGTTGATCACCTCGGCGCTGAACGAGTTGCGGACGAAGATGCCGTCGGAATTGGCGGAGCCGATCGTGCCGCTGTTGTTGAACGTTCCGCCGGCCGTGGCTTCGATCGCCGGGCCCCGGGTCGAGGAGATGGAGCCGGCATTGTCGAGATCGAGCGCGGCCGTCGCGCTGGCATAGACGCCGTTATAGCCGCCGATGATCTGGCCACCCGGATTGTTGGTGATCGTGTTGACGGCGCCGGCGCCCTGGATCAGCACGCCGGTCGCGAAACTGCCGCCGGTGTTGGAGATGGTGCCGCTGTTGGTGACGGTGCGGGTCGTGCCGCCGGAGATCGAGACCGCGTTGCTGCCGCTCGCATCCGAAATGGTGCCGGTGTTGGTGACCGAGCCGCCGCCATAGAGCGCCACCCCGTCGGCGAAGGTGCCGCCGGTGATGGTGCCGTGGTTGATCACCGTGCCGACGAACTGGGCGCCGGGATCAGCAATATTGATGCCGCCGACCGTCCCTTCCATCGTGGCGCCGAGCTGGTTCGTCACCGAGGCGGTCCCGCCGGTGATGTCGATGATGTTGGTGCCCTTGATGTCGCCCGTATTGACCACCGACCCGCCCAAGTCGAAACGCACGCCGGCGCCGGTGGCGCTGCCGTCGATCGTGCCGTCGTTGCTGAGCGACCAGGATTTGGTGGTGGCGCAGAGCGCCGGTTGGGAGCCGCAATTGGCCGTGCCGTTGGTGTCGGTCACCGTCACGCCCGGCAGGACCCGCACGGTGGTGCCGGCGAAGCCATCCAGGCCGACGCCGTCATTGGTGTCGGCGGTGACGTTGACGTCATCGGCCCAGGCCGGACTCGCGGCCACCAGCAGCGCGGCGGCAAGACGGAGAATCCGGCGGCAAGCCGGTCGGACGGACATGGCGTTTCCCGAATGCAGAGGGGGGCGCCGGGCGATGCTTCAGGCGTCCCGAAGCACCGCCTGGCGCGGATAGAGGCTCAGGCCGCGGCGGCGCGGCGGACGAGGCCGGTGAGGCCGAGGCCGCCGAGCGCGGTCAGGAACATCAGCAGAGCCGGCGGCACCGGCGTCGTCGCGGCCAAGGCGTTGGCGCCGAGCTGGCCGGCGAAGGCGCCGACCGACCCGGTCTGCGAGACGCCGAACAGGCGCAGGTAGTAGGTGCCGGCGGCCAGCGAATCGAGATGTACGCCGACGCCGTTTCCGTTGGAGCTTCCCGCGCTGATGAACGGCGTGTCCTTGCCGATATCGATCAGGTTGTCGTTGGGGATCTCGTTGGGCGGCGTCGCGTTGTCGAAATGCTTGTACATATCCGGGTCGTGATCGAAGTACAGCACCGTGTTCTTCGGATCGACGTCGGAGAGGACCACGTGGAACTCGTCGAAATTATTGCCGCCGCTGCTGAAGACGGCGCCGTCGATCTCGGCCGGCTGGGTCAGATCGAAGGTGAAGATGTAATCGAAATAGGTTTGCGAGCCGTTATAGGGCCCGTTGGCGATGCCGGCGACCGTGGTGGTGTCGACCGTCAGAGTATCGCCGATCCCGATCGGCCCGAGGATATTGGTGGTCCCCGACCCGGTGACGGTGGTCGCTTCGGCCGAACCGGCCCAGCCCGCGAGCGCGATCACCGCCGCGGCCATCTGAAATCCTAGCTTCATGCCCCTGTCTCCTGTTGAGCGCCGTTTTGACCAGGCTATCGGCGCCGGCCGAGCGGGCGTTACCGGCATGACGGGGTCGCTCGGGGCATTTCGGGGCATGCCCCCGGATGGGCGGGAATTAACCCTAAGGCCTCTCGACAGGTTCGGAGGTCGCGGCAATAGTTTCGGGCACGGGGCAGGAGGGCAAATCGGGACATGACGTTCGAGCGTCCGGCGGAAAGCGGGCAGATTCAGGCCAGGCCGGCCAAGGACCGGCGCGCCGATCGCCGGCTCAGCGGCTGGAAGGAGATCGGCGCCTTCTTCGGCAAGAACGAGCGCACGGTGAAGCGCTGGGAGAG
>DASZYM010000179.1:0-17973 GCA_035545355.1 Dongiaceae bacterium | reverse complement strand
CCGCCCAGACATCGACGCCCCCGGCATCGTCTCCGTCGACGCCGCAACCCGCGCCCGCCGAGTCCCGCCCCGAGGTCGCGTCCGGCGTGCTCTTCGACATTGCCACGACGTCCGGTGCGACCGACGTCCAGGCCGAACTGCAGTCCCGCGGCTTCTACCAGGGCAAGGTGGATGGCCATTGGGGTGCTCAGTCCCAGGCGGCGCTCCTGGCCTGGAAGGTCAGCGCCGGCTTGGCGCCGGATGCGATATGGGATCGCGCGACCGAACGCACCCTGATGGGTGAATGACCCGGCGGCCTAAGCGGGCAACCGGCATGATCCACGCGCGTTGCATCTCCGCTCATGACCAGCATGCCCCCGCGCGTGAATGCCGGGCGCGAAGAAGCCGGGCCGCCGGCGCCGGCGCGCGCAGAAACCGCGTCTATCCCTCGATGATCTGCCGGAAGATCGGGCGCAGCTCGGCCAAAGTGAGCGCCTGCGGTTTGCCGGGCTTCTGTTGCGACAGTTGCCCGCGCAGGCGCAGGCCGCCGGCCTCGCGCACGACGACGATGTTCTGCTGGATCTCCGCCATCAGGTCGCGCGTCGCGCGGTCGAGCGCGTCGGCGAAATCCTCGCACTCTGCTGCGCTGGTGTTGAAGGCCGCGGCGTAGTGCATCCAGGTCGCCCGGCAGGTGGCGAGGTGCCCCTCGCGCTCGGCCGGCGGCCGGCCAAGGATATTCCACGCATGCCACTGGGCGATGCTGACCAGCCGGTCGACTTCCGTCTGCAGATCGTTGCTCATCCGGTCCCCAACACATAGCAGTGTATGCCCGGCTCTTGCCGGGCCCGGAATGATCGAAGTGAGCAGAAACGGCGCTCGGCCCGAAAAGGTTCCGCTGAGCGAGAATTGCAAATCGGTGACTCGGCCGTCGGCCCCGGGGATGGCAAGTCGCGACGATCACCCTCCACGCCGCCGAGAGATCGATGCGCGATCGGAAAGGCGGCTTTTTAGCCTGGACGCGCATCCCGCTCCCATTTCAGATAGGCGCGGGGCAGGGATCCGGGGCAGCGTACGTCCTAAGAGCGTTGTCTTGTTCGAGAGGCTTCAGGTCGCGTCGCTCTTGACCGGCGGCGCCTACGGCCTTCCGGTCGAATTGAGGTCGAGGCGGAGATATTTTCATAGGCCAATGCGGGTGCATCCGCTTGGGGGAGAGAGTCATGCCGAAGACGTCGACCGACCCATTCATGGCCGGACTCTGGACCGCGCTCATCGCCGACCAGCTCGGACCCGGCGGGCACCAGACCGGCTGGGCGGAGACGCCGGTGCGGATCCGCAACCGCTTCATCCGCGCCGTGCGCCCGGTCCTGGGCTCCGGCGCGGCGTTCCAGGCGAGTGTCGCGGAGATCGCCACTACCGGGATCGGCCGCGCGGAGAAGACCGGCGCGCGCGCCGTGAAGAAGGCCTCCGGAAAGCGGCCTGATCCACGCGAGCTTCAGCTCCCGCTCATGACCCGCGTCGAGCCGCGCGAGAAACCCGGCAAGACGAACATCGCGGCGAAGCGACCGGGCCGCTGATGCCGGCGCTGCGCCGCCCTCGTGCTGAATTCAACACGGCGCGCGGCAATCGTCTTTCCGCCCCCTGAATTAAGCCCCCGACCCCACGCGGCGTGGTAGAATTAATGTTCTGGTCCGAGATCGACACGCCGCCGCTGCGCCCGAATGCGTATGAACCTTGACCGGACCCTTACCGGACGAAGAATCCGCTTCGCGCCGCGCGAACCGGTTAAAGCCTTCAACCTCAGTGGGTTGCCATGCCTTGACGCCCTGGAAAGACGGGCCAGGCCGTAAAGGCGACCGGACGGGGTGTCCCAGCATCGGGCCACGAGTTCGCCTTGTATTCCGCTACCGAACCGTCCATGATCCGCGTGATCGGCCCCTCCGCACACCGCTTCCGGGCCGTTTCCGGTCCGTGACGCTGCTGGCATTCTCTTCGCTGCCGCATCATGGCAGTGATCGTTGTGTCTTATAGAAGGTTCGTATTATGCCCAGCGGCAAGGTCAAATGGTTCAACGGCCAAAAAGGCTTCGGCTTCATCCAGCCCGATGATGGCGGCAAGGACGTCTTCGTCCATATCAGCGCCGTCGAGCGCGCCGGCATCGGCTCGCTGAACGAAGGCCAGAAGGTCAGCTTCGAGCTGGCTCAGGAGCGCGGCAAGACGTCGGCCGCCAATCTGAAGCTGCTCTAACCGTTCTCTCTACCATCGATACCGCCGGCCATCCTGCAATCAGGCAGGGCGGCCGGCGCATCATCTGATTCGACGCGGCGCCCGATCCTTCCGGGAGGATGGCGGATGCCAGCCCCTAGGCTGGCCCAGGCTTGGCGCCATGGATGTCGTACCACTCCAACAATCCCTGCGCGTTATGCGCGCGGTCGAGATCCCGGAGAAACGTCCACATCTCCAAGGTCGCGTCATAGGACTGCCAGTCTCCCGGCGTGTCCTCGCCGAAGGCGCCGGAGGAATGGTCGGCAAAGTGCCAATCGCCGATCGCGACGACGCCGGATCCCGCACGCACCGTCTCCTGCGCCTGCCGCAAGAGCGGGGACGGCAAGGTGTAGAAGAACTGCGTCAGCTCCCGCGTCGGCTGGGTCCGCGTGACCTGGCTGACGATCTTGAACCGCGCATAGCCGAGCGCGCGCATGCGGGCGAGATCGGATCCGCCACGGTCATGCGACATCTCGATCGAGAGATAGGCGGGCGCGGTGTCGGGCGACAGGCCCTCCAGGCACAGGCCGTCATTGCCCTCGATGTCGACCTTGCAGTAATGCGGCACGCCGTGTCGCGCGATCACATCGGCGAACAGCCGGGTCGGCACGCGGATCTTGTAATGCGATGCGCCCTGGCGCGCGGCGATCTCGCGGTGGAAGGACGACCAGACCGGGTTCTCCGAAACCCAGAAATCCATCTCCCCCTCGGTCTCCGCCACGCCGATATTGAGCAGGGTGAGCCGGCCGGCGGCGATCTCATCCGCGAACCGCCGGCGCAGTTGTTCCGCCAGCACCGGGTTGGCCTCGATCGCGACCACGCGATGGCCGAGGCTGAGATAGTACGCCGTATCGGCGCCGTCATTGGCGCCGACGTCGTAGATCAATTGCTCCGGCATTGCCGCTCACACGTCCGTTCGCCAGCGCTCCGGCAGCGTGAGCCAGGCACAGCGGCCCTCGTTGCTGACCGTCGCCTCCGGCTCCGGCAGAGGCGGATCGGCGAAGCAGCCGCCGGCGATCCCGGTCAGTCCCACGAAGTGGCGGTTGCGCCAGAACAGGGTCGTGCCGCAGGTGCCGCAGAACACGCGCTCCTGCAGGTTCTCCTCGCCCGCCACCTTGCTCGGCACCGAATAGGTGCGGAAGGCGCCGATCGTCGCCGTCACGGCGGCATCCGGGAAATAGGCCGACCAGCCGAAGGCGCTGCCGGTGCGCCGCTTGCAATTCGCACAATGGCAGAGCGCGTTGATGACCGGCGGCGCGTTCACCGTGATCGCGCAGGCCCCGCAGCAGCAGGTGGCTCTGAAGTTGGTGGTCATCGTGTTCCGCATCGCGAGTCTCGTCGTCTGTGCCGGAAATCTAGAACGATCGCCGGAGTGCGACGATAGGGTTCCGCAGCTTGGGTACGCTGTCCTGGAATAGGAAAAACCGAGCCAAAGCCTCAATAACTAATATTTTGCCTATGCAGAGCATCCGGCTACGCTGCTCGTCCCATATCGGAGAGGACGAAGGATGTCGGTCGAGACGGTGGATACGCTGGTGATCGGCGCCGGCCAGGCGGGCGTCGCCATGAGCGAGCATCTGGGCAAGGCCGGCGTGCCGCATCTGGTGCTGGAGCGCGGCAGGATCGCCGAGCGCTGGCGCTCGGAGCGCTGGGACTCCCTGGTCGCCAACGGCCCGGCCTGGCACGACCGCTTTCCGAACCTCGAGTTCAAGAACATCGATCCCGATGCCTTCCCCGGCAAGGAGAGCGTCGCCGACTATTTCGCCGCCTATGCCAGGATGAACAGCGCGCCGATCCGCACCGGCGTCGAGGTGAAGTCGGTCGAGGCCAACAAGGGCCGGCCCGGCTTCCGCGTCGAGACCTCCACCGGTCCGGTCGAGGCGGAGCGGGTGGTGGTGGCGACCGGCCCGTTCCAGCGCCCGGTCTTTCCGGCGATGGTGCCGGCGGATTCCGGAATCCTGCAGCTCCATTCCTCGTCCTACCGCAACCCGGCACAGCTTCCCGAAGGCGCGGTGCTGGTGGTCGGCGCGGGATCCTCGGGCACGCAGATCGCCGACGAGCTGCTGCGCGCCGGGCGCCGCGTCACGCTCTCGGTCGGGCCGCATGGCCGCCCGCCGCGCTGGTATCGCGGCCGCGATTACTGCTGGTGGCTGGGCGTGCTCGGCCTCTGGGATCTGGTGACGCCGCCCGCCGGCGCCGAGCATGTCACGATCGCGGTCAGCGGCGCCTATGGCGGCAACACCGTCGATTTCCGCAAGCTCGCGGCGCGCGGCATGACCCTGGTCGGCCGCGCGGAATCCTGCAAGGACGGCGTGATGCATTTCGCCTCGGATCTCGCGGCCAATATCGCCCGCGGCGATTCCGACTACCTCAACCTGCTCGATGCCTGCGATGCCTATGTCGCGCGCAACGGCCTCGATCTGCCGGCCGAGCCCGAGGCGCGCAAGCTGCTGCCGGATCCGAAATGCGTCACCGATCCGATCCTCGATCTCGACCTGAAGCAGGCCGGCATCACCGCGATCATCTGGGCGACCGGCTTCGTGCAGGATTTCAGCTGGATCAAGCTCGACGCCTTCGATGCGAAGGGCCAGCCGGTCCATCGCCGCGGCGTCTCGCCCGTGCAGGGACTCTATTTCCTGGGATTGCCCTGGCTCTCGCGCCGCGGCTCCAGCTTCATCTGGGGCGTCTGGCACGATGCGCGCTACATCGCCGACCAGATCGGCATCCAGCGCAGCTATCTCGCCTATGACTCGCAGGCGCGTGCGAGGATGAAGGAAAGCGCCTAGGGGACCTGTGTCCAGGCCGCGGCGGCCTTGGCCTTCGCGGCGTCGTAGTCCTGCTCGCTGATCGCCTGCTCGCCGGGCTGGCACTGGCCGGAGAGCGGGCGATAGGCGGTGTGGCTGGTGGTGGTTTCGCAGTAGGTCGGCTTGCTGGCCTCGGCCTCGGCGGCCGCGTGAAGCTGCTCCCACGCGGCCTGCTGGTTCTGCGCCACGCGCTCGTTGTATTCGTAGGACTTGAGCGCGGTGTCGCCCGCGGCGCAGTCGCCGTCATCCACCTTGTAGACGTCGGTCGAGCCGGCCTTCTGGCAATAGCTGGTGCCGGAGAAGGCCTTCTCCGCCGCGTTGAAGATGTCGCTGCCGTGATCGGCGACGGCCGAGGCGCCGTTGCCGAACAAGCTGTTGCTGCCGAACAGGCCGCCCGAATTGCTGCAGCCGGCGGTGACGAGAGCTAACGACAAGAGGACAGGGATTCGGAGCACGACGCGCATTCCGGGCGAACTGAGGTCCCGGATTCAGCGCGCGCCGGCGCGTTTGGTTCCCTCTTTAGGCAGCCCGCCAGTTCTTCGCCTCCGGCAGGCCCGACGTGACGTCGACATGGGCGTAGTCGCCGTTGACCTTCTTGTCCGAGAAACGCAGCCCGAGCTCGCGGCCGTTCTCCGTCACCAGCTTGAGATCGCGGCGGCCGAACGCCTTCTTCAGCACCGCGGGCGCCGTGCGGATCTCGCCGCTCGCGGTCACCAGGCCGGCCGGCGGCGTCGCGTAGCCGTCGAGCTCGTAATCCACCGGTCCCAGCGCCTGGTCGCCGAGCGTCAAGGTGCCCGCGCCGCGCAATCCTCCGAGATATTTCATGGCCATCGTCATTCTCCTTAAAAGTGTCGGGCGCGTCGGGCCTGTTCGGCCCGCGCGCCCTCCGGACGAGATCGCCGCTTTCGCCGATCGGCCGCCAGTACATCCGTGGTCGGCGCGATCGGCTTAAAGCGCGATGCTTCAGTCCAGAATGCTCAAGTTCTCAGCGGCCTGCTTGCCGGTACGGCGGTCGGCGACCAGCTCGTAGCTGACCTTCTGGCCCTCGCGCAGATCGCGGATGCCGGAACGCTCCAGCGCGCTGATATGCACGAACGCGTCCTTGCCGCCGTCGGCCGGCTGAATGAAGCCGAAGCCCTTCTGCGTGTTAAACCACTTCACGGTTCCCGTGCTCATAAGGGGAAACCCTTTCTAGTACATAGTGATGCAAACCCGCGTTGCCGCAGGTTGTCGAATTTGCAATTTCAGGAGAGAGGAAGTCAGCTTGGCGAGAAGGGTCTTCTGCGCAAGGCCACGTCTTCTGGCCGTCTATCGACAAGAGGTTATATGACGGCTTCGCGGGAAATTTGCAAGAGCCGCGACGAAATAAAATGTCGCAGCCCTCAATCCCGCTCCAGTTTCAGCCAATCCTTGCCCTTCTCGTCGGCCGGTTCCAGGTGGCCGTCCTCGCGGGAATTGTAGTCGCCGTAATCCTCCACGGAGACGCATTGGACGATCCGGCCGTCGACCTTCAGCGGGAACATCCCGGCCCAGATCACCTTCAGCTTCGGGTTGGTGCCGGCCCAGGCATAGCTCCAGATCCGCGGCCGGCCGGTGCGGCTCGCTTCCTCGTAATAGGCGAGCATCTCGCGGACCGGCTCGGCATAGGCGCCTTCCGCGAACTCGTCGAGGTAGTGGCCGGCGAGATTCATGCCGGTCATCTCATCGACCCGCGTGCCGGACAGCCGGTAGCGCAGGCGGAACGGATTGAACTCGAAATCGCAGAGCATCAGGAAGGGCAGCAGCGGCTGCACGTCCTCGGCCCGGAACTGGGCGCGCTCCGGCGTCTCGCCGCCGGCAAGGCCGTGCCAATAATCCGAAAGCAAGCCGATATTCTTCGGCACCCACTGCATCGGCTTCCCCTAAGGAGGGCCCTCGGCCCCGGAGCCGCAATCATCCGGAACAGGATAACAATCCCGGTGGCCCGAGTCATGGTGACTCTGCGCCGAGCCGTTATCATGCGACATCGGATACAAGCGCACCGGAGCCCATTTTGACCCAGTCCCCGGACGACACGGCCTCGCTCGACCCGAACCATTGGTCCGACTTCCGCGCCCAAGCCCATGCTGCGCTTGATGCCTGCCTGGACCATCTGCAATCCGTCTCCCAGGGTCCCGTCTGGCGCCCGGTTCCGGAGACGGTGAAGGCGCTCTTTGCCGGACCGGTCCCATATTCCGGTATGCCGCTCGACCGGCTGCTCGAGGACTGCCGGAACACGGTCATGCCTTATGCAACCGGCAATCTGCATCCGCGCTTCTTCGGCTGGGTGCATGGGGCGGGGACCCCGATCGGCATCGTCGCCGAGATGATCGCCGCGACCCTCAACGCCAATTGCGGCGGACGCGACCACGGCGCCATCTATGTCGAGCGCCAGGTGATCGATTGGTGCCGCACGATCTTCGGCCTGCCGGAGACGACCAGCGGCGTCCTCACCGTCGGCACCTCGATGGCCAGTGTCGTCGCCATCGCCGCGGCCCGGACGCGGGCGCTCGGAGCGCAGGGGCAGGACGCGTCGCGCCTCGTCGGCTATTGCTCGTCCCAGGTCCATGTCGCGCTGAAGAAGGCGTTCAAGCTGCTGGGCTTGGGCCCGCAGGCCTTGCGCGCGATCCCGACGGAGGCGGACTTCACCGTCGCGCCCGAACGGGTCGCGGCTGCGATCGTCGCCGACCGTGCGGCGGGTCTGCAGCCCTTTCTGCTGATCGGCAATGCCGGCACGGTCAATACCGGCGCATTCGACGACCTGACCGGCCTGGCCGAGCTCGCGGCGCGGGAACAGGTGTGGTTCCATGTCGATGGCGCCTTCGGCGCCTGGGCGCGGATCGCCGGCGCGCCGTTGCACGATCTGACCAATGGGATCGAACGCGCCGATTCACTGGCCTTCGACTTCCACAAATGGATCTCGGTGCCCTATGACGCGGGCTGCGTGCTGATCCGCGACGGCGCCGCGCATCGCGCCGCCTTCGCCGAGCAGCCGGACTACCTGGCGCGGGGCAGGGGACTGGCCGGCGGCGATCCCTGGCCGTCGGATTTCGGCATCGACCTCTCCCGCGGCTTTCGCGCGCTGAAGGTCTGGATGACCTTGCGCCATTACGGCATCGACCGGCTGGGGCGCATGATCGCCAAGAACTGCGCCGGCGCGCGCCATCTCGCGGCGGCGGTCGAGAGCTCCGACGTCTTCGCGCTGGCGGCGCCGGTCACGCTCAACATCGTCTGCTTCCGCCTGAAGGAGCAGGGCGATGGAGAATCCGACGACCGCCGCATCGCCGCCATCGTCGAGCGCCTGCAACTGGACGGCATCGCCGCGCCCTCGACCACGCGGATCGGCGGCCGGCTCTGCATCCGCATCGCGATCCTCAACCACCGCACGGAGCGCGCCGACCTCGACCTCACCTTGCGCGCGGCCAAGGAGACGCTGCGTCGGCAGGCCTAGCCGTAGCCGAAACCGACCGCGCCGCAGAGGAACATGTCGATCGCCGTGCCGTCCTTGGACAGCGGCATGATCAGGCGCTCGTATTCGACATGACGGCCATCGAGCTTGGTGAAGCTCCACTTGCGGACGATGGGGCCTTCCTTCTCGGCGGTGTCGTATTCGCCGATATAGGCCGCGGTGACATGGTCGAGGTCGACCTCGTCCATGTACATGCCGATCAGCTTGGCGCCGTAGATCTCGCGGAACTCCTCGCCGACCAGGCGGTAGCGCAGCCGGTGGCCAACGCGCTCCATCAGGAACACCCAGGGCAGGATGTCGGTGATCTCTTCCGGCAGGATATCGGTGCGCAGCGGTTCCTTGCGGCCGTGCTTCTTGCTCAGCCAATACGCATAGAGCCGCTCCAGTCGCGGATCCTCGATAGCCGGCGCCCAAGTCGTCATGTCCGAAGCTCCCCTGCTTCCCCAGGCTTTATCCTAGGATTGCAGGCCTCGGACGGGAAGTGACCAGCGCGATCCGGCGGTCAGTGGGTGGTGAGGATCGCGTTCTGAAAGTGCTTCCCCGTTACACAGGATTTGGAGAGTCCGCCGCCGGTCACTTGGTCGAGCTGCTTCTCATCCAGGGCGGTTTCGGTCTTCTTGGGCTCTTCGGCCTTCGCATCGGCCTTGGGCTGAATCTGCTTGCTGGTCTCGGTCATCGTGATCTCCCTTGAAACGGAGTGGCGGTCACAGGCCGGGCGAGGTCTTGTCCACGGGCTTGACAATGACGATGTCGCTCATCTGGACCTTGTTGCCGCCGGAGACGTTCTCGAGCTCCGCCGGCGACAGCTCGGTCAGGACCGGCTGGTGGGACTTGGCATCTGGCTTCGCCGCGGGAGCGGGCTTTTCGTCAGAGCGCTGCTGGGACATTTCTTCTCCTCCTCATGGTTGCAAGGTGAGTGGAATGCGAGTTCCGTCCCCTGACCGTCGCGGCGCGAGACCCGCCGGTTCAGACCCGGTTGGAAGTTTAGTCGATTTCTGTTGCGGGTCCCACACGAATATCGGCGCCAGATGGCTTAGCCGCTTTCCGGGACGCCAATATCCCTGTGTGGGGACTCCCGCATTTCCGCTAGTCTGAGGCCATGAAGAAGCCCCGCGACCTGATCCTCCTGGATGTGCCGGAAGTCCCGATCAGCGATGTCGCCGCCGTCCGCCGCATCCTGGTCGCCGCGGCGAAGGAGGGGCGGGCGATGAGCTATGCCGGTGTGCTCGACGCGCTCGGCCATCGCTTCACCCGGCCGAAGATGCGGGCGCTCTGCAAGACGCTCGATGCCCTCGACAACCAGGCGGCGGCGGCCGGCGAGCCGGATCTCGCGGTGCTGGTGGTCCGCGAAGCCGACCGTCTGCCGGGCCAGGGCTGGTGGGTCGGGAAAGTGCAGGAGATGGGTTACCAGGGCCTTTGGACCGGCGAGCAGGCGCAGGCCTTTGTTCGGCGCGAGCAGAAGCGGGTCTTCGCCTATTGGAGCAGGAAAGCGAAGAAACTCCGCGCGAAGACTAACCGCCCTTCGCGCGCTTGAGCGCTCCCTTCAGCGCATCGACGGCCTGAGTGAGCGCTGGAACCATGATCTGCTTCTCAGCGTCATGGCCTTCCATCGACTGCCAGTAGCTGAGCTGCTGGGCCAGGCCTTTCAGCACATGGGTGGAGCCTTCGAACCGATCGTCATTCGCCATGGGGGCCTCATCTTCATGCCTGCAAGAGAGCGAACCTGAGTTCTTCAGGCGCGTTCCCTCAACTCCGATGGATCGGGTCGATCCACTTCACGTCCTCGGGTTGCTCGACGGGCGTGATGTCGAGATTGACCACGACGGCTTCGCCGTCGCTCCGCACCAGCACGCATTCCAGCACCTCGTCGCGCGAGGCGTTGATCTCCTGGTGCGGCACGTAAGGCGGCACGTAGATGAAATCGCCGGGACCGGCTTCGGCGGTGAACTCGAGCTCCTCGCCCCAGCGCATCCGCGCCTTGCCGCGCACCACATAGATGACGCTCTCCAGCGCGCCGTGATGATGCGCGCCGGTCTTGGCATTGGGATGGATCGAGACCGTGCCGGCCCAGATCTTCTGCGCACCGACCCGCGCGGTGTCGATCGCCGCCTTGCGGTCCATGCCCGGCGTCGTCGCCGTCACCGGCGCCAGCGATCCCGCGGGGATCACCCGCACGCCGTCATGCTTCCATTTCGTGTCGGCGTGATCATGCGGCATCGTGTGCTCCTGGTGCGCATCTGCTGATCCGGCCGGACTATACACGCCCGCCGCGGCGACCGGCGACCGCTCAGCTTCCGCCCCCGTGCATGGCGGCCATGACGGAAATCCGAGTTTTCGGAAACAGAACGCGCGGGTAACATTTCCTCATTCCCATGCCCGATTCCACCACCCCAAATCCCGCCGGCCCCGAACCGAAGCCGCTCTTCGTCACCGAGCGCGATCCCAGGCTCCGCCTGCTGATCCCGGTCGTGGTGGCCTCGGGCTTTCTGATGGAGCAGATCGACCAGACGATCATCGTCATCGCGATCCCGCAGATGGCGCATGATCTCAATACCAGCGTCCTGCGCATGAATGTCGCGATCACGGCCTATGTGCTGACTCTCGCGGTCTTCATCCCGGTCAGCGGCTGGTTCGCCGACCGGTTCGGCGCGCGGCGGATCTTCATCTCGTCGCTGCTCGTCTTCACCGCGAGCTCGGTGCTCTGCGGCATGGCGACGAGCTTCGGCATGCTGGTGGCGACCCGCGCGCTCCAGGGCCTGGGCGGCGCGATGATGACCCCGGTCGGCCGCCTGATCCTGCTCCGGAGCTTCCCGCGCAGCCAGCTCTTCACGGCCATGATCTACATGAGCTTCCCGGCCTTGCTGGGGCCGGTGATCGGGCCGCTGCTCGGGGGCGTGCTGACCAGTTACGTGTCCTGGCGCTGGATCTTCTACATCAACATCCCGTTCGGCGCCCTCGGCATCGCCTTGGCGCTGCGCTATGTCGAGCCGTTCCGCGGGGAAACCAAGGTCGGCTTCGACTTCCCCGGCTTCCTGATGGTGGGCGCCGGCCTCGCCTTGATCCAATTCAGCATCGAGAACATGGCGCGCCCGCTCGTGCCCGTGCCGGTCCTGGGCCTGATCCTGCTGGTCGCGGTGGCGCTGCTCTTCGGCTTTGCGTGGCATGCGCGCCGCACGCTGCATCCTGCGGTCGATCTGACGCTCTATCGGTTCCGCAGCTTCCGCATCGGCACTTTGGCGGGTGGGCTCTGCCGGATCGGCATCAACGGCGTGCCGTTCCTGCTGCCGGTGATGCTGCAGGTCGGTTTCGGCATGAGCCCGATTGAATCCGGCTCGCTCACATTCTTCACCAGCATCGGCGCGCTGGCGATCCGGACGATCTCCAAGCCGATGCTGCGCGGCCTCGGCTTCGACCGCGTGCTGATCTTGAGCGCCATCGCGGGCTCGGTCGTGCTGGCCGGTTTCGCACTGATCGACCGGACGACACCGGTCTGGGTGATGGCGCTCTACATCACCGTGTTCGGGCTGGTGCGCTCGGTGCAGTTCATGACCTCGAACACGCTTTCCTATGCCGACATGCCCGCCGAGCAGCTCAGCCGGGCGACCAGCCTCGGCGGCGTCATGCAGCAATTGACCGTCAGCCTCGGAGTGGCGATCGGCGCCATGCTGCTGGAATTGGCATCGAACCTCACCGGCGAGCTCACCGTGGGCGATTTCCATCGGACCTTCCTTTTGATCTCGATCATCCCGCTCGCGTCGTTGCCCGGGTTCTTTTTCCTGAAACCCGAGGACGGCGCCGAGGTGAGTGGACACGTCCGCCGCCGCCGTCCCTAGCCCTTACCGAATCCTTAACGGTCCACGTGGTAAGACCATTTTAACGCGACTCGCTGTTGAATAGGACTGGCTGCGGATGCCGGCCGGCGGCGCTGCGGTCGGGGAGCATCGATGGACTACGAAGAGGCCAAGCAGCGGGCGCAAAGTGGTGACGTGGAGGCGCGGCGTGTGCTGGCGTCCCAGTCCGACGTCGCGCCGGAGCTCCTCTATTTCCTGGCCCGTGACGACGACACGGCGGTGCGCCTGGCGGTGGCCGGCAATTCCTACGCGCCGCGCGAGGCCGACCTGCTGCTGGCACGCGATGCCGACGACCTGGTCCGCGCGCGGGTCGGCGAGAAGCTGGGCGAAGTGCGCCCGGCGGACCTGCCGCCGCTCAGCGCGAAGAAGCAGGCGGTCACCACGGAAGTCGCCGAGACCCTGGCGGATGACGGCTCGGCGCCGGTCCGCGAAGCGATCGCCCTTGCCCTGAGGCGGTCGATCGACGCGCCTCCGCATGTCGTGCAGCAGCTCGCGCGCGATATCGAGATCCGCGTCGCCGGCCCGATCCTGCAGAACTCGCCGCTGCTGGGCGACAGCGACCTCGCCGAGATCATGAACAGCGGCCCGATCAAGGGCGTGCTGAACGCGATCGCCAAGCGGCGCAATGTCAGCCAGGGCGTGTCCGAGATCCTGGTCAACCGCGCGATCAACTCGTCCGGCGACCGGTCCGCGGTCGGCGACCTGCTGGCGAACGAGACCGCGCGCATCGGTTCGGGCACGATGAACAAGATCATCGACCACGCGCCCGACCACGGCGAATGGCATCGTCCGCTGGCCGCGCGGCCCGATCTGAACTCCGACCATATGCGGCGCGTGGCGTCGATCCCGTCGGATGCGATCGCCGAGACACTGTCGCAGCGCAACGACCTCGACGACGCCGCGCTGACCGCGCTCTCGCACATGGTGGCCAAGCGCATGGCGGAGCTGACCAAGAAGAAGGTCGCCGAGCCGCCGTCGCCGACCAAGCCGGCCGCCGACCTGTTCCTCAATTCGGTGATCAAGGGCGGCAAGATCGGCCCGGTCTGCGCCGCGATCTCGCTCCGCGCCGGCATCGCGCCCGAGGTCACGATGCGGATGCTGACCTCGAAGAACGCGAAGGCGATCGCCTCGCTGGCCTGGAAGGCCGGCATGTCCGCGCTGCAGGCGAAGGTGTTGCAGACCTCGATCGGCGGCATCTCCGAGCAGCGCGCGCTCGGCCCCACCCATTCCGGCGGCTATTCGCTGGCCCAGCCGGACATGGAGTGGCAGATCGGACTCTACGTCGGCAACTGATCTACTCGGCGGCGTCCCGCGCCTCGGGGCGCTTCAGCATCTCCGCATGCCGCCCGTCGACGCCCACCACCACATCGCCGGCAATGGTCGTGCGCCGCATCGTGCGGTTCTGGCCGTCATAGTCGTAGATCGCGTAATGCTGGGTCGATTGATTGTCCCAGATCGCGACATCGCCCTCCCGCCAGCTCCAGCGCACGGTGTTCTCCAGCCGCGTCACATGGTTCTGGAACAGCGCGTAGAGCGCCTGGGAATCCGCATGGGTCTGTCCGACGAATCGCTGCACGAACTGGCCGAGCAGCAGGGCCTTTTCCCCGGTCTCGGGATGGAGACGCACCACCGGCTGCTGCGTCTCGTAGATCGACTTGGCGAACACCTCTTCGTAGTGGCGGCGTTCCGCCTCGCTGCCATAGGCGTGCTGCGTCGCATAGTCGTATTTGTTGGTGTGGATCGCCCAGAGGGATTCGGCCAGCGCCTTCAGCTCCGGCGAGAGGTCCTGATAGGCGGCGACGGTGTTGGCCCAGCAGGTGTCGCCGCCATAGGCCGGGATCCGCACCGCGCGCAGCACCGAATATCGCGGCGGCGCGTCCACGAAGGTGACGTCGGTGTGCCATTGATCCGCCCGCGCATTGCCGGCGGCCGCGTCGAGCTCGAGGATGCCGAGCGTCCCGGCGCGCACCCGCTCGGTCGGATGCGGCACGAGCCCGCCGATCTGGTTCGAGAACGCCTCCTGCGCCCGGTCGTCGAACTGAGCCTGGTCCCGGAAGAAGATCACGCGGTGGGCGAGGAGAGTCTGCCGGATCGCCTGGACCATGGCCGGCGCGAGATCGCCGGCGAGCTTCACGTCGAGCAGCTCGGCGCCGATCCGGCCGGCCAGCCGGCGAATCCGCAATGCGGGTAGTTCCGTCGACGCGGTGGTCATCGCGATCTCCCTCGACCTGCGACCCGATCAGACGATAACGGCCGGGACGCGTCTGATCCAAGCGGACACGCAACTGACCGATTGCGACGTGCCGGTCCGCGCCGCTAATCCTGGGTCTTCGGGCGATGCGCCATCAGCACCGCGCGCACCTTGCGCTGCAGCTCCTGGGCGTGCTCGGGCGGCGCGATCTCCGGCGCGGCGGGCTCCTCGGCGGTGGGGCTGCGGAAGCCGTAGCGCGCCGTCGCCCGGTCCTCCTGTTCGGCGTCGTGCTGGTCCGCCTGCGGCGGCGCGGCGGCAAGGGAGAGCGCCGCGGTCTCCGGCGCAGTGTTGTCGGCCGTGGCATCGGGGAGGGCGTCGACCGGCTCGGGCGCGATCTCCGGCTCCTGGTGCGCCTCGTAGGTGATGACGGAATCCATCGCGCCTTCGATGGAATCGGCCCAGGCCGGCGGCTGCTCGCCATAGAGGATCTGCATCACCTCGGCTTTATTCGGCGCGGCTTCGGCAAGCGCGATGAGATCGCGGGTGGCGCGCTCCAGCGTCGCGGCGAAGCGATCGCCCTCGGCGCTGCTCCGGCTGAACCCGGCGGCGTAACGCTTCCAGTTGTTGCGGCAATAGGCCAGGAACGATTCCCGCTGGGTGTCGTGCTTGCCCAAGGCGTCCCGGGCATGCGCCCGCACGATCGCCATGACCCGTTTGTATTCTTTCTGTTCGACCATCCCGGCTCGAGTGACGTCGGAAAAGACCCGGATTTTCTCCTAACCGCCCTGAAATGGCGAGGCCCAAACCCTCGAATACCCGGCGCGTTTACGTCGAATCCCCGGCTTTGAATCGCCTCAGGAGGCCGCCTTGACCCTGGGCAGGCCGCGCGGCGCGCGCAGATGCGCGATGCCCTTCTGCTCGATGAATTTGGTGGTCGCCTCCCAGAGGTGATCGCCATAGGTGACCGGCGGGAAATCGGCGCCGATCCCGTGCCCCAGCGGGGCGATCACCGCATCGACGGCGGGCTCGTAGAAGAACGGGATCGAGAAGCGCTCGCGGCCGGAGCCGATCACGCGATGGCGGGTCGCGCGGACCGCGCCGCCGGTCCAGCGCTCCAGCAGCTTGCCGAAATTGACGACCAGCGTGCCTTCGGTCGGCGGCACGCCGATCCATTCGCCGGATCGCGCCTCGACCTCCAGGCCGGCGACGCCGTCTTGCGCCAGCAGGGTCACCAGGCCGGAATCCACATGCGGCGCGCCGAGCATATAGCCCGCGCCGACGCGCAAGGCGGGATCGAGCCGCGCCACATCGCGCACCGGATAGTGGATCATCCGCAGGCTCGAAATGCCGTTGGCGAAGGCGGGGTCGAAGGCCGCCTCCGGCAGGCCGAGGCCGCGGGCCAGCGCACGCATCAGCGCGGCGCCGGTCGCTTCCATCGCGCGATAATAGTCGGCCGCCGCCTCGCGCCAGCCGGGCAGCGCGCCCTCCGGCGGCAGCGGCGTCGGCTCGGTCAGCGGATCGGTGGGGTCATGGGTGACCGCCCGCACCAGATCGGGGCCGAGATCCGTGCCTTCCTTGTAGGTCGGGAATCCCTCCTGGAGCGGAAACCAGCCGCGATAGAGATTGGCGTTCTCCGCGACGAAGGTCTGCCGGCACAAAGCGCGCTTGGCGGATTCCGGCAGCGTGAAGACCTCCAGCAGCTTGCGCCGCATGGCGGGCGCCAAGGCCTCGCCCGGAACGCCGGTCACCGTCATGAAGCCGATCTCGCGCGCGGCTTGCAGGATGGCCGCGTCGGTTTCGGTCCGTCCGGCGGCGGCGGTGAAGAACGGTGCGATGTCGATCGTCGGAATCATCCGACGATCATACGGACAAGTCGCCGCCCCGACGAGTGCGAAACTGCGTCCGGCTCAGTTGCCGTATTGGCCGGGCGGGCTGGCGCCGCCATTGCCGCCGCCGCTCCCGCTGGTGCTGCCGTTGGTCTGGCCCGAACTGCCGTTCGGAGTCAGCGTGCCGTTCTGGTTGGTGCCGGTGCCGTTATTGCCGGGCAGGGTCGGTCCCGGCGCCGAGGGCGATGTGGCGGTGTTGTGCTGCTGGACGTCGCAGTCGGTCCGCTGGGACTGCGGCACTTTGGAGCAGTCGGTGCCGGGTCCGAACAGTTGCATCTGCGCCATGGCCGGCGCGCTCAGCAACATGAGCGCGGCCGAGCCGGCGAGGATGCGGCGCGCGATCGTGATCTTGCTCATCGTGGACTCCTTCGGTCGCTCGAAGGAAAAATCAGGGCGGCGCGCGATGGTTCCGGACCTGCGGCGTCCTAGCCGGTCTCGACCGCGAGGCCGTGCTAGCGGAACCGCCCGGTATCCAGAATCTCTGCTGTATAGTCGTGATAGCTGATGCCGAGTTCCTCGGCGCGCTTCAGCCGGCGGAGCGCGATCTCGCGCGGCGGGGTCTTCCAGGCGGCCTTATGCGCCTTGGTCCAGCAATAGCGCCGCCAGGAGATGCCCGGCTGCGGGTCCTCGAGCGGCGGACCCGCATTATGGCCGAGGCCGGGAGGAGGGAGGTAGCCGCTGCCATCCGCCATCGCGTGCCTCGCGTCCTAGCGCTGCGACGTCTGCCAGTTGGGCGCCTGGTAGACCGGGACACCGGCCTTGGGCAGCGGCGGCTTGCCGGCGATCATATCGGCGCATTTCTCCGCCATCATGATGGTCGGCGCATTGAGGTTGCCGCTGACCACCGAGGGCATGATCGAGGCATCGACCACACGCAGGCCTTCGAGGCCGCGCACGCGCGCCTCGGGGTCCACAACCGCCATGTCATCGGTGCCCATCTTGCAGGTGCAGGACGGGTGATAGGCGCTGTCGCCCCGGGCGCGGACGAAGGCGTCGATATCCGCATCCGAGGTCGCGTGATCGCCGGGCTGGATCTCCGGGCCGCGATAGGGATCGAAGGCCTTCTGGGCGAAGATCTCGCGAGTCAGCTTCACCGCGTCGCGGAACTCGCGGCGGTCGCGCTCGCTCTGCAGATAGAACGGCTGGATCCGCGGATGATCGGTCGGCTTGTCGGACTTCAGCTTGATCCAGCCGCGCGCCTCCTGGCGCATGTTGCCGATATGCACCTGATAGGCATGGCAGGTGCCGTTCTTCCGCCCGTGGTCGTTCACCGTCGAGGGCAGGAAATGGAATTGCAGGTTCGGATGCTCGACGCCGGCCTCGGAGCGGATGAAGCCGCCGGCCTCGAGATGCGAGGTCGAGCAGATGCCCCTGTGATCGATGAACCAGCGGATGCCGGCCAAAGTCATCGGCAGCGGCTTGGTATAGGTGTAGAGCGTGATCGGCTGCTTGCATTGCTGCTGCACATACATCTCCAGATGCTCCTGGAGATTCTGGCCGACGCCCGGCAGGT
>DASZYM010000178.1:0-4489 GCA_035545355.1 Dongiaceae bacterium | reverse complement strand
GCTGTAGAAGAAGAGGTCGGTGTCGCCCGGCATCGCCCGCCCGCCGACGCCGCGGTCGGAGAGATCGAAGGCGCCGCGGGTCAAATCGAGGAAACTGAAATCGCCGTCCTTGCGGAACGCCATCACCGCGGTCGCGGTGCGTCCGCCCTCGCCGCGCAGCAGGCCGGGATCGAACCTGGCGATGCCGGTGCGATCGGTGGTCGCCGTCGCCAGCACCTCGTTGTCGCGCGCGATCAGCTTGAGATCGACGCGGTTCATCGGATCGCCGGTTTCCAGCGAATGGACCGCGACCGTGAGACCGTCGGCGCCGGAGAAGGTGGTGAGGCCGAGATCCGAGACCACGAGCCATTGCGTCGCCTGCGGGTTCCAGCGGTAATCCTGGTCCTGATCCTGATCGCCCGGCGTATAGCGCGAGGCCATCAGCACATAGATTCCGGGCTTGGTCTCCGGCACCACGTCCTGGATCGGGAAGGCGGTCACGACGCGCTTGTTGCGCTGGTTATCGACCGTCATCGAGCCTTTCCAGACCTCCTCGCCCCAGCGATCGATAAGCTGCTCGGCGTCATAGCCGGCGAGATTGGTGAGGAAGCGCTGGTCCACCACCTGATCGACCAGCTTGCGGTCGTTGATGCGCATCAGGCGCAGCGCGACGCGGTCGGTATTGACGGTGATCACGGGAACGCCGGTGCTGCCGACCTTCGGGAGCACATAGGCGCTGTCGCGGAAGCCGATGCTGGGCTCGCGGTCGCCGACCGAGAAATCGAGGTCCGCGCCCGAAGCGAGCTTCTGCCCGTCATCCGACGGCAGGCCCGGCAGCAGCTTGACGTGATAGCTGGTGCCGAAGTCGAGCCCGCCGATGCAGAGCGAGGACCCGTCGCCGAGCTCGTAGCTGGCATCGACCTGCGGCTCGATCCGCACATAGTCCTGATAGCGGATCGCGCTCGGGTCCTGCAGGGCCGCATTGAACTCGATGCAGGCGCGCGGCGTGTCGCCGGCCGTCTCCAGCCGGCTGTTCACGGCATGGAAGGCCTGGCTCTGGCGAAGCTGCTCCATGCGATCGTTGGCATCGGAATCCCAGGTGAGCTTCAGCGCCGCTTCATAGGCGACGACCGCCTCGTCCGCACTGCCGGCATGATCGAGCAAGGTCGCGACCCGGAGCAGCGCCTTGCCGCGCGCATCGCCGGCCTGGACCCGCGCCGCGAGATCGGCGGCATTGGCCGCGTCGGCCAGGTCGCCGCCCTTCTCCTCCAGCTCGGAGAGCTTCTGCCAGTTGGCGGCGTCCTCGGCGCCCATGCCGATCGCCTGCTTGAGCTTGCCGGCAGCTTCGTTCCAGTGCCCCTGCTGTTCCGCCTCGGTCGCCTCGCTCAGGCGAAGGCCGATGAGCTGGGGATCGGCGCCCTGGGCCGCGGCGATGATGCCGTCGCGAAACGCGTCGGCCCGTTTCTCGACATCGCTGATATCGGCGGCGAAAGCCGTCCCCGCCACCAGGATGAGGGCCAGGGCGACGACGACACGGCGTAGGCTGATCATGGATATCCCCGTTTGGGCTCGCAACAAGCGGCAATTGGTCGCTCCGGCCCATAGCAAGGTTCGCGCGCGACCGAGGCAATTATAAGGCGGGTTTGCCGTGGCCCCAGGCCAATTCGGGCGCTCGTGTGAACGCCGACACAAAGCGGCGCTCGATCGGCGCCGTCCGGCCTTGGACCCTTGGCGCTCCCCGGCGGCTCTGATAGCTTCCGCGTCACTTTCGTGACGGCGGATTTCTGCCCATATTCATGGCCATGGCCGAACCCAAGCAGCGCCATCTTCGAGTCGTCGATCCGGCACCCGATGCCGGGCCGCAGCCGCGCGTCTGGCTGCTGCTCGGCGAGCGGCAGGGCGACAACGCCCAGGTCCTGGCGCTCGGCCGGTCGCTGACCCGCGCGCTCGGCTGGCCGCATGAGATCAAGCAGATCTACTACGACCCGGACTGCGAGATCCCGTTCCGCGACCGCGGCGCCAGCCTGATCGGCGTCGATACCGAGCGATCCGACCGGCTCTCCGCGCCCTGGCCCGACGTGGTGATCGCCATCGGCCGCCGCGCCGCGCCGGTCTCGCGCTGGCTGAAGGAGCAGACCGGCGGCCGGCTGCTCAACATCCATCTCGGGCGGCCGCGGATCGCCTACCAGCATTTCGACCTGATCTTCACCACGCCGCAATACGGCCTGCCTTCGGCGCCGAACGTCACCAAGCTCACTTTGCCGATCATCCTGCACGATGAAACGCAGCTCGAATCCGAAGCCAAGCGCTGGCTGCCGCAGTTCCAGGCGCTGCCGCGGCCCTGGACCGCGGTCTTCGTCGGCGGCCCGACCTCGCAGCTCAAATTCGACCGCGGCGTCGGCGCCGATCTGCTGGCGCGGGCCTGGATCCATGCCCGCCGCACCGGCACGCTGCTGGTCACCACCAGCCCGCGCACGCCGCCCGAGGTCGTGGAACTGCTGACCGCCGCGATCCGGCCGCCGCATTACCTGCATCTCTGGGCGCCGAAGGAGCCCAATCCCTATCAGGCGCTGCTGAAGCTCTGCGACGATTTCATCGTCACCAATGACAGCGCCTCGATGATCGCCGAGGCGGTCGACATGATGAAGCCGCTCTACCTCTTCGAGGTGCCGCGGCGGCCGAAGCGCGACGACATGGGTCCGCTGCAGCAGATCCGCTATTATTTCCGCTCGCGCCGCGAGAACCGCCTGATCACCGGCGCGAAGCCGGACCTCACCGACCGGTTCTACGACGCGCTGACGCGGATCGGGCGCGCGCGTCCGCGGCGCAGCATCGCCGCCTTCGATCGCAAGCTGTTCCAGACCGGCCTCGCCCGTCCGCTGGGCCGGGTCGAAGAGGCCGGCGCCAGCCGGACCTGGAACCAGCGGCGCATCCCGCAGGAGGAACGCGAGATGGCGGTGGCGAAGATCCGCGCCGCCTATCAAGCCAAGCGCACCGCGCGCGGCGAATGATCGTCTGGATCGACGCAACCGGCGCGGCGCATGCGCCCGCCGTCTTCGGCCTAAGCCTGGTCGAGCGCCATCTGCATGCGCTGCGCATGATGAAGCCCGCGCCGGCGCGCGTGCTGGTCGATCTCGCCCCGGGCCAAGCGCGACCGGATCTGCCGGACAAGCGCCTGCTCCGCCTGCCGATCGAATGGCGCGAGGACGCCCGGCCGTTCGCCGAGCGCTGCGCCGCCGTGCTGGGCGAGACGGCCGGCGCGCCGATCCTGCTGCTCGACGGCGCGACCCTCGCCGATCCGCGACTGCACCGCACCCTGGCCGAACGCGCGGCCTCGACCGCGGTCGAGAGTCGCGATGCCGGCGAGCGCGCCGGAATGCTTCTGCTGGTAGGCCCCGTTGCGCCCGACCTGCTCGCGCGCTCCACCGATGTCAGCGCGCTGGCCCGCGCCGCGGTCGAGGCCGGAGAGGCTCAGCCCCTGCCCGACGATGCCTTCGCCGGCTTCGTGCGCCGCCTGCGCCGGACCCTGCCCTATTACATCTTCCGGATCGAAGACGCGGCGCGCGCGGCGAAGATCGAGCGTTTCCTGTTCTGGTCGAACTACAAGGGCTCGACCGACATCTTCACCCGCTACGTCTATCCGCCCCTGGTCTGGCTGGCGGTGCGGCCGCTGGCGCGGATGCGCATCCATCCGAACTGGGTGACGATCGTCAGCATCGTCTTCGCGCTGGCCGCGGTGCCGCTCTGGGCGACCGGGCATTTCGTCTCCGGCTTCGTCCTCGCCTATGCGATGAGCGTGCTGGATTCGGTGGACGGCAAGCTCGCGCGGCTCACCTTCACCGACAGCGAGCTCGGCAACTATCTGGATCACGGCCTCGACATGGTCCATCCGCCGCTCTGGTACGTCTCCTGGGCCTATGGGCTCGGCATCGCGGCGGAGGGCTGGGATTCGACGCTGGGCCACGCGGCGATCGCCATCGTCGCCTGCTATGCGCTGGATCGGGTGGTGCTGAAGATCTACCCGAAGATCTTCGGCCGCGCCTTCCATACGCATTCGCGGATGGACGGCATCGTGCGCAGCTTCATCGCCCGGCGCAACATCAGCCTGCCGATCTTCACCCTCGGCTGGCTGATCGGCTTGGCGCGCCCGGCCTTCTACCTGATCGTCGCCTGGCAGGCGGCGACCCTGGCCTATCACGCCGGCCGCACCTTCTGGATCCTGGCAATCGAGCGCGCACAGCATAAGCCGCGCGGTCCCGCCGAGGTCGGGGTGAAGCGCGTCGGCGTGGACTAGCGCGGTTCAGATCGCGCGCTGGATCGTTCTTCGGTCGAGATGCTGGAAGCGCTCAGGCTGCAGTCAACCCCACCTTACCGCCCCATCTTGGGGCGGAGCGGTGACGCCGCGAATCTTCGTCAAGAATCTTCACGCACGTGACGTGCGACAACAGGTTCGCACCTCGTCGATGTCCCCGCCCAAGATGGGGCGGCAAGGTGGGGTTGATGCAGCCGT
>DASZYM010000177.1:0-2925 GCA_035545355.1 Dongiaceae bacterium | reverse complement strand
GCGGAAGCAACCGCGAAGATCGAGGCCGAGCAGGCGATCGCCGAGCGCGCCGCCATGGCGAAGAAGGTGCAGGAATCGGCGACCATCGACGCGCAGCTCGCGATCGCGCAGAAGCAGACCGAGGCCGACCGCACCGCGGAGACCTTGAAGATCGCCAAGCAGCGCGACGTCGAGATCGCCGACCAGGAGCGCTCGATCGTGGTCGCGACCAAGAGCCAGGAGCAGTCGGTCGCGCAAGCGAAAGCGGAAGAGGCCCGCGCCAAGGCCACGGCGGCGACGGAATCGGTCGAGACCGCGCGCAAGGTGGCGATCGCGGAACGCGACCGCCAGACCGCGGTGATCATGGCCAAGCAGCAGGCCGAGCAGGAGGCGACCAAGATCACGGTCTCAGCCGAGGCCGAGCGCGAGGCCGCCGAGAACCGCGCCAAGGCGGTGACCGTCGCCGCGCAAGCGGAAGCGGACGCCGAGAAGATCAAGGCCGACGCCCAGGCCAAGACCTACGCGGTCGAGGCCGAAGGCCAGCGCAAGATCAACGAGGCCCGCAACGCGATGAGCCAGGCGGTGATCGAGCTCGAGATCACCAGGGAACGCCTGCGCATCATCCCCCTCGCTCTCGCAGAGGCGGTGAAGCCGCTGGAAAAGATCGGCGACGTGAAGATCATCGACCTCGGCGGCGGCGCGGGGGCGGCGCTCGCCGGTGGCGGCAACGGTGTTGGCAATGGCGGCCGCGCTGACGGCTTGGTGGACGCGCTGCTGGCGTATCGCGCGCAAAGCCCGGTAATCGACAGCCTGCTGAAGGAAGCCGGCTTCACCGCCGATGGCAACCCCGTCACCAGCCTGATCTCGGCCGCCAAGGCGCACGCGAACGGCGCGCTGGTGCCGCAGGGCGACGAGAAGAAGAACTAAGACGCCGCCGCTCTATTCCCTCCCTCGCCTCAGGGGAGGCCCCTCTTCTATTCCCTCCCCCGACGTGTCCGCCGAAGCTCCAGCGTAGGCGGATCGGGGGAGGGTTAGGGTGGGGGTAAGCCTGGTCTCTTCATGTCTCCGGGTGCGAGTGGGCGAATGAGATCGATCATCTCGTGGGCTGCGCTTCTCATGGATGCTTGCTGGCCATGGTGAAGGGCTGCGCGTGCGCTTGGTGCCGCCGCAAGCAAGCTTGCGCCGCGATGTCGGCATTTGCCGACTGGCGCGCGCGCCACGCTGACGTACCGTGTGCCGTGCGCATGGTCGCGTCGATGCGTGGCATTCGAAGGGGTTGGCACATGTTTCAAGGAAGATCTGGATTCGGGTTTCGCGCGCGTGGCACGCGTCGGATCGATGGCAAGCGCTTCGTGACGATGGCGACCGCGCTGCTGCCGATCCTGTTGGCGGCCGCTTTCGCTTCGCACCGGGCTTCGGCCTCGACGGTGGTGGATCTGGGGACGGCGGATCTCAGCGGGAAAGTGGACGCGATGTCCTGTTTCCTCCCCGATCCCTGCGACGACCGGCCGGTCAACAGCCCAAACGCATCCACCGGAACGCCTTACAGTGCGGCCTCCACGACGGCCATTCTCTCAACGGCCCCGAGCATCTCCTCCTCGGCCGAGGCGGATATGCTGACAGGCGGGGGACAGGCTCCCGCCAAGTTCGGCTCCAGCGCACTCTCGAAAGTCGCTCTTGACTACCACTTCGACGTCCAAGGACCCGAAGACATCCTGGTGCCGGTTGCCATTCAGGCGCATGCGAAGATGGACGTCACCGGCGATTTCGCCTCCGTGGGTTACAGTTGGAGTTCGGAGGCCGATCTCGTCATCGACGGTCAAGACCTCAATATCGTCCGCCAGGGCGAGATCGACGATCTCAAGGCAGGTGCCAAGACCAGCGGCAGCTACGATATCGATCAGACCCTGATGCTGCATTCCAACACGGCTTACGAAGTCAGCATGCTGGTCCAAACCGGCGCCTCGATATTCCAAGGCCCGGGCACCGACATCCTGGCCAACCTGTTTGCGACGGCGTCGATCGATCCGACGGTCCAGGTCGGGCCCGGCTTCAGCGCCTATTCGGTCGTCTTCTCCAGCGGGATCGGCGCCGCCCCGACCGCCACGCCTCTGCCTCCCACGTTGCCGCTCTTTGGCGGCGGGCTTGGATTTGTCGGATACCTTGCGCGACAGAAGCGAAAGGCAGCGTTGGCGAGCGCATGAACCGGGCGGACTCGTAGTCTTTCGCCCGCGGGTTCACCACGGTGAGCCCGGTATCGATGATGTTCCCGCCCTCGCGAGAAGTTGGGAGTCAAACCCCGGCGCGGGACGCCCCCGCGCTCGCGTGCATCCCCTCGCGAAAATGCGGATTTTCCTTGCATTAGAACAAAAGATGAACTATACTTCTTCCCGCGCTGGCTGTGTATGAGCCGGCACCTGCCCCGCCGCCAACCGCGCGGAGCCGTGTATTCCGGCACCCCACGTGCCGCATCCCTTCAACAGAAACGATGGTGACCATGCAGGACACTCTCTGCGCTGGCGTGCGCGTGCCGGGGTCCCATCCGGCGCCGACTTATACCGGGCTTAGACAGAATCACGAATCGAGGAACGCGAGGCCGAGTGTCACCGATGAGATGAAGACGTTCATCGTCATGGGCTTAGCCCGCTTCGACACGCCTTTGACGGTGGCAGCGGCCGTAAAGTCGACCTTCGGCGTGGAGGTCACGCGGCAGCATGTTCATCTCTGCGACCCGGCCTATGCGCAACCGCCGGCATCGCGCTGGTGCGAGTTGCATGCGGCGACCCGCCCGGCCTTCCTCGCCGATCCCGACGTGGCCGCGGCGCTGCTGGAACAGGCGGCGAAGGAATGCGGCGGCATCTACGACCGCGCGCGGCGCTCCCGCGGCGACGCGCCGGCGGCGGAAGACGGAAACTGAGATCGCGCCCTGCCCCGACAGGCGCGCCG
>DASZYM010000176.1:0-3801 GCA_035545355.1 Dongiaceae bacterium | reverse complement strand
CCCGACGTGCCGGTGCCGACCGGGGCCGGCGCACCGCTCGTCGCGGGCGGCGGCGGCGGCACCGGTTGCCGGCCGGCGCTGGTATCGACATTGAGGATCAGCACCTGCAGCCGGTCGCCGGCATTGCGCACCTCGAGCGTTACCGCGCTGCCGGCGGGAAGCTGCGCATTGGTCGCGACCTTGACCACGCCCTTGTCGGTGGCGACCGAGGTCAGGCCGTCCGGACCGCGGCTGAGCACCGTGCCTTTGAGGATCGTGCCGGGGGCGAGGCCCACCAGGTTGCGCGGCGGATCGGAGATCACGCCGGTCACCAGGCTCGGCCCGGTGAAGCCCGGGAGAGCGCGGCCGACCGGGTTGAAGATGTCGCTCATGGCCGCGCGCGGGCCGGTGCGGGGCTCTTGGCCGCCGAGCGCGGCGTGGTGATCTGGATCAGGTTCTGCGCCAGCGCTTCGACATCGGCGGCCGCGGGCGAGCCGGGATGGCGCACCAGCAGCGGCACCTGGTGCGAGATGCTGTCGCGCACCTTGGGATCGCGGCGGATGACGCCGAGCAGCGGCACCTGGCGCTTGAGGAAGCGGTCGCAGGCCTTGTTCAGCGTCTCATGGGTGCGCTGGCCGATCTCGCGGCTCGCCGCCATGTTGACCGCGACGCCGATCGGGACGCCGGCGGACGCGGTCTGCCCGGCGCCGGCATCGAGCGTCACCATCTTGATGAGCGCATAGGCGTCGGTGAGGGCGGTGGGCTCGTCGGTGGTGACGACCAGGCAGAACGCGGCGCGGCCCGCGAGGTAGCGCACCGGCCGCTCGATGCCGGCGCCGAGATCGACGACGACGCGGTCGTAATTCGCGCTGACCTCCCGCAGGCCCGCGGCGAGAGTCTGCAGCCGGCTGATCGGCATGCTGGCCAGGCTGCCGGAGCCGGAACGGCCGGCGATCAGGTCGAAGCCGCCGCTGGGATAGGAGATCACGGCGCGGCCGAGAGGCATCTGCCGCTCCAGGGCGATGCCGAGATCGATGCCGGGCTGGATGCCGAGTTGCACGTCGATATTGGCGAGGCCGAGATCGCCGTCGAACAGCAGCACGCGATTGCCGAGCCGCGCCATCGCCTGGGCGAGCGAGATGCTGAGCCAGGTCTTGCCCACGCCGCCCTTGCCCGAGGCAACGGCGATGACGTTCGGGATCGGGTCCTCGGATCCGGCGCGCGGTTGCGGGTCGTTCATGCTCCGGATCCGATCTCTTTCTTCCGTTTGGCGGCTTCGGTCTTGCGACCCTGCGCGCCGCGCCGCGGGCTATTTTGCGCCGCTTTGGGCGCCCGCGCCATGTCCTGCGGCATCAGCAGCCGCGCCAGGCCATCGGCGCCGGTGAACTCGAAGCCGTTGGCGATCTCCGGCGAGATGCCGCTGCCGGCCAAGGACAATTTTCCGTTCTCGGCCGCCGCGAGCAGGCCGCCAAAGCGGCGCGCGGCATCGATCTTGGCGGCGACCATGCGTTCGCAGCCGATCTCGGAAAAGAGCTGGCCCTGCTCGGCGGATTCGGACGCGTCGCCGCCGGCACTCAGCACCAGGACCGGCTCGGCCTTCGCCGCCTGGGCCAGATCGGCCAAGGCGGCGAGGTCCTCGGCGCGCAGCGGATTGGTGCCGGCGGTGTCGATCAGGACCAGCGCACCTTCGGGCGCCGCCCCGACGGCGCGGCGCAGCGCGGTCGGACTCTTCGCCTGATAGGCGGTGACGCCGATCGCCTTGGCATAGACCGCGAGCTGATCGATGGCGCCGGCCTTGCCGACGTCGCAGGTGATGGCGGTGACTGCCCGCTTCGCCGCGCGCGCGGCGGCGGCCAGCTTGGCCAGGGTGGCGGTCTTGCCGGCGCCGGGCAGGCCGACCAGCATCACCGGGCGCTCGGTCGCCTTGGGCTGCAGCGGCGCGAAGCCGAACCGGGCCCGCAAGGCGGCGCCCAAAGCCTGCCGCGGATTGTCGAGCAGGAAGCTCTCGGCGACCGTCATCAGCCGGTCGGCGAGGAGCGGGGGCACGCCGTGGAAATCGAGCGCCGCGGCGATCGCGTCCATCGGCTCGGCCGCCAGCATCGGCGGAGGCTCCAGGATCGCGGCGCGGTCGAGCGCGGCGGTGATCTTCACCGTGCCGGCCGCGGCCTCGGTGTTGAGGATCACCGCATCGGGGCCGAGCTCGTCCCGCACCAGGCGGATCGCCTCGCTCATGTTTGCCGCGGTGAAGGTGCGAAGGCGCATGTCGGCTCAGCGGCGCGGCGTCAGATCTGGCCCAAGGTGCGGATCTTCGCCCGCGCGTGGATCTCGTTCTGCGACATTACCATAGTCGAGGCCCGGAAGCGCTCGACGATCTGGCGCACGAAGGGTCGGATACCGGGGCTGGTCAGCAGCACCGGGGTCTCGCCCATGATGGCGAAGCGCTCGAAAGTCTGCCGCACCCCCTGGATGAACTGCTGGAGCTGGGTCGGCGCCATCGCGAGATGGCGGTCGTCGCCCTCGCCGCGGATCGCCTCCAGGAACTGCTGCTCCCATTCCGGCGACAGGGTGACCAGCGGGATGACGCCGCTCTGGTCCGAGGCGGCGTCGGAGAGCTGACGTGCGAGCCGGGCGCGCACATGCTCGACGATCGAGGTGATGTTGCGCGAATGGCCGCAGGCTTCCGAGACGCCTTCGAGCACGTTGGGCAGGTCGCGGATCGAGACCCGCTCGGCGAGCAGGCTCTGCAGCACGCGCTGCACGCCGCCGACCGAGATCTGGCTCGGGATCAGATCGGCGACCAGCTTCTGCTGCTCCTTCGGCAATTCGTCCAGCAGCTTCTGCGTCTCCGCATGGGAGAGCAGCTCCGCCATGTTCTCCTTCACCACCTCGGTCAGGTGGGTGGTGATGACGGTTGCGGGATCGACCACGGTGTAGCCGCGGAACAGGGCCTCCTCGCGCGCGGAAGGGTCGACCCACATCGCGGGCAGGCCGAAGGCGGGCTCGGTCGTCTCCTCGCCGGCCATGCCGATCTTGTCGCCGCGCGGGTCCATGACCATGATCATGTTCGGCCGGAGGTCGCCGCGCCCGGCCTCGATCTCCTTCACCCGCATGACGTAGGAATTGGCGTTGATCTGCAGGTTGTCCTGGATGCGGACGGCGGGGAGGATGAAGCCCATCTCCGAGGCGAGCTGTCGGCGCAGCGCCTTGATCTGGTCGGTAAGGCGATGGCCGCGCTCGGTATTGATGAGGCCGAGCAGGCCGTAGCCGAGTTCCAGCCGGATCGCGTCGATAGTGAGCGCCGTCGAGATCGGCTCTTCCAGCACCGGCGCCGCGGCCTTCTCCTTCTTCTGCTGCTGGGCCGCGACCTGGACCGCCTTCTTCTGCTGGCGGGTGATCAGATAGGCGGCGGTGCCGGCCAGGATCGCGAGCGTCAGGAAGGGCAGGGTCGGGATGCCCGGCAGGATCGACATGATCGCCATCAGGAAAGAGGCGAGGCCGAGCGCCAGCGGATAGCCGGAGAGCTGCTTGAACAGCATCTTGTCGGTCGAGCCGGTCATGCCGGCCTTGGTGACCAACATGCCGGCGGCGGTCGAGACGATCAGCGCCGGGATCTGGCTCACCAGGCCGTCGCCGACGGTCAGCAGCGTGTAGGACTTCGCCGCGTCGCCGATCGAGATGCCTTGCTGGGCGACGCCGATGATGATGCCGCCGATGATGTTGATGAAGACGATGACCAGGCCGGCGATCGCGTCGCCGCGCACGAACTTCGCGGCGCCGTCCATGGCGCCGAAGAAGTTGCTCTCGTCCTCGAGCTGCTTGCGG
>DASZYM010000175.1:0-1943 GCA_035545355.1 Dongiaceae bacterium | reverse complement strand
GTATCTTCTGGCTGATCTTCGTTCAGGTCCTGCAGATCGACCAGCCGGCCGGCTTCTGGCCGTCGCTGTTCTGAGGCGGAGCGTCACATGGCCGACGCCATCGCCTATATCTCGCCGCTCTTCAACACCTGGATCTTTGTCTTCGTCTTTGTCGGCGTCTGCTGGGGCATCGTCGGCGGGGCGCTGCCGGGTATCTCGCCGTCGATCACGATGGCGCTGCTGCTGCCCTTCACCTATGGCATGAACCCGTCCTATGCCGTCGTCATGCTGGCCTCGACCTATTTCGGCGCCGAGTATGGCGGCTCGATCCCGGCGATCCTGATTCGGACGCCCGGCACCAATGCCGCTGCCGCGACGGTCATCGACGGTTATGCGATGAAGCAGCAGGGCCGAGCCGGCGAGGCGCTCGGCATCTCGCTCTATTCCGGCCTGCTCGGCGGGATCTTCGGTTTCATCATGCTGGTGCTGCTGACCGAGCCGCTGTCCCGCATCGCCCTCAACTTCCGGCCGACCTCCTACTTCGCGCTCGGAATCCTGGGCCTGAGCGTCATCGGCTCGTTGGCCGGCGAGAACCTGGTCAAGGGCCTGATCGCCGCCGTCCTCGGCCTCATGATCGCCGCGATCGGCACCGATCCGGTGACCGGCCTCAACCGCTTCACCTTCGGCAGCCCGGATCTCCTCTCCGGCATCCCGCCGATCCTGGTGCTGGTCGGCCTTTATGCCATGAGCGAGCTGCTGCAAAGCGCGAGCGAACCCGCCTGGGAACGTGCCAGTGCCGGTGAGGCACGGATCAAGTTTCCGAGCTGGGCCACCTGGAAGGCGATCTGGCCGGCGCAGTCGATCGGCGCCGTGGTCGGCACGATCGAGGGCGTGACACCGGGCGCCGGCGGCACGGTCGCCGCCTTCCTCGCCTATAACGAGGCGCGGCGCTGGTCGCGGCGCAAAGAGACGTTCGGCAACGGCGCGCCTGAAGGAATCGCGGCGCCCGAAACCGCCAACTGCGCCGTGTCGAAGACCGCGCTGATCCCGATGCTGAGCCTGGGCATCCCCGGCTCCAACTCGACGGCGGTCCTGCTCGGCGGCTTCCTGATCCAGAACCTGATCCCCGGACCGATGCTGTTCGTGCAGCACGCCGACATCGTGCGCGACCTCTATCTCGGCCTCGCCGCCAGCATAGTGGCACTCTGGATTGCCGCCTATATCTTCATGCCGCCGTCGATCTGGCTGGTGAACCGGCCGAAATCGTATCTGATGGCTTTCATCTTCGCGCTGCTGGTCTCCGGCATTTTCGCGGTGGAGGGCAGCCTGTTCCATATCGGCATCGCGCTGGCCTTCGGCGTCCTTGGCTATGCGATGCGCTATTTCAAGTTCCCCTTCCTGCCCATGGTGCTCGGCGTCGTCCTCGGCTTCATGGTAGAGTCGAACTTCCGCCGCGCGCTCGTCATTTCCGGCGACGACTACATGGCCTTCCTCCAGGATCCGATTTCGCTTGGCCTGCTCAGTGTCGCCGTGGTCTTCATCCTCGGCTCCTGGATTCATCACCTGACGGCGGCCCGCAAGAGCCGCAAGTTTGCCAAGGCTGCATCATGAACAAACCCGAACGCTCGGTCTCCATCGCGGAACAACTCGCCGCCACCATCCATCGCCTGCAGGCCGGCGACCTGCCGCCGGCCACGGTCGAGATGGCGCGGCGCCTGCTGCTCGACGTGGTCGGCCTCGCGATTGCCGCGCGCAACGAGACCTATATCGTCGCCACGCTCGCAGCGACCGATCCCGGTACTCATGCAACCGCCTTCGGCCATGCCGGCAGCTTCGACGCATTTGGTGCCGCCTTCATCAACGGCACTGCCGCCCATGGCGAGGATTACGACGACACGTTCGAGGGCGGCCCGGTGCATTCCGGCGCCGTGATCGTCCCGGCAATCCTCGCCGCCTGCGAACGG
>DASZYM010000174.1:0-7324 GCA_035545355.1 Dongiaceae bacterium | reverse complement strand
CGATGCCGCGGTGCCGATCTGCGGTATGTACCAGCTTGACGTGGACTATCACGCCACCGGCATGCCCCATGGCCGCGCCTATTCGATCGAGATGATGGGCGGCGCGCCCGAGCAGATGCCGGAGCGCTATTTCAATGCGTCGCCCGCGAATTTCATCCGTAACATCCGCGGCAAGCTCCTGATCGTCCACGGGCTCGCCGACAGCAATGTCTCGCCGGAGAATACGCGCCTGGCTTGCCGCGATCTCGATGCCGCCGGCATTCCCTATGAGCTGCTGACTTTCCCGGATGAAGGCCACGGGATCTACAGGGCGGGCAATCGCGAGAAGCTGCTGCTGAAGATGGAAGCGTTTTTCGCCGCCGCCTTTGCGGAGGGCGAAAAGTAGACGAGCCCCGCCGGCATCCGGCGGGGCTCTTGTGTCGGCTTACCGCGGCGCGGTCTTCGTGCCGCGCTCGGCGCGGCGGATCCAGATGCGCGTCGGAAACGACTTGGTCGGCTGGACGGTCGTCGCGCTCGCCGGCGCATTGGTGGCCGAGGGCTGCTGGGTCGGCGTGGTGACGCCGGTCTGCTGCTGGCTCGGCTGCGTGGTCGTGCTCGGGGTCGTGTTGTCGGCGACCGCCAGTCCGGCGGTCATGCCCAGCAGGGCTGCCGCAGTGGCGCCGAGAACAGTCGCGCGCGCGGTGTTGCGATATTTCATGATCTCACTCCTGTCTGTCGATTTGCGGATCCGGCGCGCGCCTAGCAGAGCGTCCACGCCGTCGATGAGCGGAGGCCGCTCCGGTGCGCTGAGGCACCGCGTCGGCCGTCCCGTCGCACGATGTCGTGATGGAATAGAACCGGTGCCACCCTGCATGAAAGGTTGGCAGCCATTCGCCTCCCGCAAGGCTTGCAAAAGCCGCGGCTTGCTGCGGAAATTTTGCGGGGCCGGTGCCGCGCAGTCATGAAAGGTTCATAGCCCTTGTCCGAACCGCGCTGCCGGCCGCAAAAATTATGTGATGCGCGTCACAGTCCGCATCTCGCCGTCTTCAATTCGAGATGCAATCTCGTTCAACTTGGAGGGCCGGGCCGAAAAGGGGACGCCTTCAACGAAGCCCCGCCGCGGACTTGCGCAAACAGACCTCTCTCCGGAATATGTCGCCGCCGACTTCGGCGACTCGGAAGCCATCGGCATTCAGGGAACCCAATGAATCAAGAAAAGCTGACGCAGTTTGTGGACCGGCTCTGGGACGCTGAGGTCGTGCCGATCCTGGTCGATTACATCAAGATCCCCAACAAATCGCCGGACTTTGACCGGGAATGGGCCGCGCATGGCTATATGGACCAGGCGGTCGAGCTGCTGGCCGGCTGGGCGCGGCGGAAGATTGCGGGCTTTGCCGGCGCGACGCTCGAGGTGCTGCGGCTGCCGGGCCGCACGCCGCTGATCGCGATCGAGATCCCCGCAACCGGCAAGAGCCAGGAGACCGTTCTGCTCTACGGCCATCTCGATAAGCAGCCGGAAATGGTCGGCTGGGCCGAGGGCTACGGCCCGTGGATCCCGGTCATCAAGGACGACAAGCTCTACGGTCGCGGCGGCGCCGATGACGGTTACGCGATCTTCTCGGCGATTTCCGCGATCGCCGCTTTGCACGAGCAGGGGATCGGCCACGCCCGTTGCGTGGTGCTGATCGAAGCCAGCGAGGAATCCGGCAGCCCCGATCTGCCGGCCTATATGGATCACCTGGCATCGCGCCTCGGGACGCCGTCGCTGGTGGTCTGTCTCGATTCCGGCTGCGCCAATTACGATCAGCTCTGGCTGACCACGTCGCTGCGCGGACTCTGGAACGGCACCATCACGGTGCGTGTCCTGGAGGAGGGCGTCCATTCCGGCAGTGCGTCAGGCATCGTGCCGTCGAGCTTCAGGATCTTTCGTCAGATGCTATCGCGCATCGAGGACGAGGAAACCGGTGCGATCACGCCGCCGGAGCTCTATGCGCAGATTCCCGCCGACCGCATCGCGCAGGCGCGGGCCGTGGCGAACGCGCTGGGCGAGAAGGTCGCGGCGAGCTATCCGTTCACGCGCGGTGTCGCCTCGGTGACCGATGACCCGACCGAGCTGGTCCTGAACCGGACCTGGCGCCCGCAGCTCGCCATCACCGGGATCGAAGGACTGCCGCTGCCGGAGAATGCGGGCAACGTGATGCTGCCCTTCACCACGGCGTCGCTGAGCGTGCGCCTGCCGCCGACCTTGGACGCGGCCAAGGCGAGCGCGCTGTTGCAGGATCTCCTGACCGCAAATGCGCCTTACGGCGCCAAGGTGGAATTGAAGACGCGGACCGCCAATCGTGGATGGAATGCGCCGGCTTTGGCGCCCTGGCTCGAGAAGTCGCTGGGCGCCGCGTCGCAAGCGGCGTTCGGCCGTCCGCCGGCCTATACCGGCGAGGGCGGCAGCATTCCGTTCATGGCGATGCTGGGCGAGAGGTTCCCGAAGACGCAGTTCATGATCACCGGCGTGCTCGGGCCGCATTCCAATGCGCATGGCCCCAACGAGTTCCTGCATATCCCGACCGCCAAGCGGGTGACCGCCGTCGTCGCCAACGTGCTCGCGGATCACTGCGCGAAGAACTGAGCGCGCGGTCAGCGGAGCAACTGCCGCGCCTTCACCAGCGCTTCGGCCAGGCGGTCGATCTCGCCGGCATGGGAGTGCACGGCGAATGAGGCGCGCACCGTGCCGGTGATGCCGAGCTGCTCCATCAGCGGCTGCGCGCAATGATGGCCGGTGCGAACGCAGACGCCTTCGGCGCCGAGCAAGCTGCCGACATCATGCGGATGCAACCCGTCCATCACGAAGGAGACGATGCCGGAGCGCCGCTTCGGCATGCCGATCAGCCTGAGCCCCGGAATCTCGGCGAGCTTTCCGACCGCATAATCGGCGAGCGCGCGGTCATGTTCGGCGATCCGGTCGAGTCCGATGCCTTCGATGAAGTCCAAGGCGGTGGCGAGGCCGATCGCCGCGCCGATCGGCGGCGTGCCGGCCTCGAAGCGCCGCGGCGGCTCGGCGAAGAGCGTGCGTTCGAAGGTGACGGTCCGGATCATGTCGCCGCCAGTCTGCCAGGGCGGCATCTCGGCGAGCAGCGCCTCCTTGCCGTAAAGCACGCCGATCCCGTCCGGCCCATAGACCTTATGCCCGGTGAAGGCGAGGAAGTCGCAATCGAGCCGCTTCACGTCGAGTTGTAGATGCGGTGCAGCCTGGGCGCCGTCGACCAGAACCTTGGCGCCGGCCCGGTGGGCGAGGGCGATGATCTCGGAAAGCGGGGTCACGGTTCCCAGCGTATTGGCGACCGCCGTGATGCAGACGAGTGCAGCCCCTTCGACCAACCGGCGGAATGCAGCCACATCGACATCGCCGTTGCCGTCGATCGGGATGACCTCAAGCTTCAGCCCATGTCGGTCCCGCGCCATTTGCCAGGGCACGAGATTGGCGTGATGCTCGAGCGTCGAGACCAGGATCCGGTCTCCCCTCTGCAAGAAGCGCTCGCCGAAGCTGTAGGCCACGAGGTTGATCGCCTCGGTCGCGCCGCGGGTGAAGACGATCTCGTCGGCCTTGGCGTTGAGGAAGCGCGCGACCCGGTCGCGGGCCGCTTCGTATGCCTCCGTCGAGCGCTCGCTCAGCGGATAGACCCCGCGATGGATGTTGGCGTAGTCGCGGGTATAGAACGCGTGCATCCGGTCCAGCACCACGGCCGGCTTCTGGGCGCTGGCGGCGCTGTCGAGATAGGCGAGCGGCCGCCCCGCTGCCTTGGCATTCGCCAGCAGGGGAAAGCCGTCGGGATCGGCCAGCGGTTCGAGGCTCGGCGCTAGGGCTTCATTCATGTTCGTGCTCATTGCGGCCCATTCTTGTCAGGTTCCGCCGCGATTGCCACTCCGCCGGTCTTGGTTCCGACATGCGTAGACGTGTATCCTCCCGTCAGCTTGACAGACGTTCGGACCAGCGCGATCATTTGTGTACAAACAATCTTCGCGCCATGCGATGCAGAACCCACAGGGAGGGTGAAGAAATGACTGAGGCTTCAAAGCGCCGGCCTGCCTTTGGCCGGAGCAATCGGCGTGACTTTCTGGCCGGCGCGACGGCGCTCGGCGTCGGCGCAGCCGTGCTCGGCGCGCCGCGGATCGCCCGCGCCGCCGGCGACGTGAAAGTGCTGAACTGGCAGGGCTACGGCACCGACGAGGCCTGGGCGGTCGATGCCTTCCACAAGGCGACCGGCAACACGGTCACCCACGACTATTACAATTCCGAATCCGAGATGATCACCAAGCTGCGGACCAATCCCGGCGGCTATGACGTGGTCCTCACCAATTGCGCCTGGAACGGCCTTGCCTCGAAGGCCGGGCTGCTCGAGCCGATCGACACGTCGAAGATGAGCAACTGGGCCGATCTCAACCCGGCCTTCCGCGATTCCCCGCTGCTGAACGATGGCGGCAAGACCTACGGCGCCGCCTGGGCCTGGGGCATCACGGCGATCGCCTACAACACCCAGATCTTCTCGACCGCGCCGGACACGATCGAGGTCATGTGGGACCCGAAGCTGAAGAAGCGGGTCTGCATGCGCGACGACGCGATCGAGGCGGTCAGCTTCGGCGCCATCGCGACCGGGCAGGACATGAACCATCCGCAGGACCTCGACAAGGTGAAGCAGAAGCTGCTGGGTCTCAAAGACAACGTCGCGACCCTGTGGAGCTCCGAGGACGAGTGGGACAAGCAGCTCGCGGCGAAGGTTTTCGATATCTCGTTCTACTGGAGCGGCTCGGCCTTCCGCGCCGCCCGCGCCTTCAAGCTGCCGGTCGGGATCTTCGTGCCGAAGGAGGGCGCCATCGGCTGGTTCGACGGGTTGGCGATCGCCAAGGGCTCGCCCAATCCCGAAGGCGCCACCGCCTTCATCAACTACATGGTCGATCCCAGCTTCTTCGTGAAGTGGTTCAACGACGAGGGCGCCGCGGCCCCGACCAATATGAAATCGACCGCCGCGCTCGACGACAGCAACCCGGCCAAGGCCTTCTATTCCGACCAGGAGATGGTGAAGCGCCTGCAGTTCATGGCGCCCTTGACCGACGACGAGAAGCAGAAATATTCCGACCTCTGGACCGAGGTGAAGACCGCCTACGCGGGCTGATCCGGTCGATGCGGATGTGAGGCCCGGCTCCCGCCGCAGGCGCTGCGGCGGGAGCCGGCGCTCAAGACCAATCTCGGGGCATCAGGGGACGACGCCCAGCCGATGACGCCACGCCAGCGGCAGATAGGGGCCATTTTCGGCCTGACCGCGCCAGCCTATTTCTGGCTGACGATCACCATCTTCCTGCCCCTGGCGGCGATGCTCTATTGCAGCGTGCTGACGATCTCGCCGCTGATCCCCGAACCGTCGCAGTTCACGCTGCGGAACTACATCGCGTTCTTTCAGAAATCCTTTTACCTGCCGCTGACCTGGCGTTCGGTCGGGCTCGGCTTCTGGACCACGTTCTTCTGTTTCCTGGTCGGCTATCCGGCCGCCTATGGCCTCGCCAAGCGGATCAAGGGGCGCTGGCGCGAGGCCCTGTTCCTGCTGGTCGTGCTGCCGTTCTGGAGCAACGGGCTGGTCCGCATCTTCTCCTGGACCATGGTGCTGCGCGAAGGCGGGCTGCTCGACATCGTCCTGCACAAGGTCATTCCCGGCGCGCCGTCGATCGCCTTCCTGTTCACCTATCCGGCGGTGGTGGTTGGGCTGGTGCATTCCTACGTGCCCTACATGATCCTCACCTGCTACATCTCGCTGCAATCGATCGACGACACGCTGATGGAAGCGGCGCGCAGCCTCGGCGCGCATAACTGGACCGTGTTCCGCCGCGTGGTCTTCCCCTTGAGCCTGCCGGGCGTGCTCTCCGGCAGCATCCTGATCTTCGTGCCGGTGATCGGCTCCTTCATGGAGCCCCGGATCCTCGGCGGGGCGAAAGGCGCGTCGCTCGGCATGACCATCGAGGAGCAGTTCACCGTGACGGCGAACTGGCCGCTCGGCGCCGCTCTGGCGTTCACGCTGCTGGCGCTGGTGCTGTTCATTCTCGGCGCCTGCTACGGCATCGCCGTGCTGCACCGGAAATGGGAAGAGCGCAGGGTGTCGGCATGACCGCGGCACCCGCAGGCAGCGTGCGGCGCCGTGTCGATCTCGGCGGCGCCATCGCCAAGGTCTATCTCGGCCTGATGCTGCTGTTCCTCTACGTGCCGATCTTCGTCATGGCGGCTTTGGCCTTCAACCGCTCGCCGCTCTACGAGCTGCCGTTCCAGTTCGACCTGATCTGGTTCAAGACGCTGGCGCATAACGACCGGCTGCTGGATGCCGGGCGGAACAGCATCGTGATCGCGCTGATCAACACCGTCGTCGCGACGATCCTCGGCACCATGGCGGCGCTGGCTTTCTCACGCTACAGCTTCCGCGGTCGCGCCTTGATGCAGTTGCTGTTGCTGCCGCCGATCACCATTCCCTGGCTGGTGATCGGCACCGCGATGCTGGTCTTCTTCTTCTGGACCTTCCCGCTGATCGGGCTCTCGCCGCGCAGCCTGTTCACCATCTTGCTGGGCCACGTGGCGCTTTCCTTGCCCTACGTGATCATCGTGGTCGGCGCGCGCCTCGCCGATTTCCCGAAATCGGTGGAGGAGGCGGCGGCGACCCTGGGCGCCACGCCCTGGCAGACTTTCTGGCGGGTCTCGGCGCCGATCATCGCTCCGGGCATGGTGGCGGCGGCTCTGTTCGCCTTCGCCACCTCCTTCGACCAGTTCGTGATCTCCTATTTCCTCGCGCCGCCGGGCGTCACCACCTTGCCGGTCGCGATCTATACCTCGATCCGCAAGGGCTTCACGCCGGAGATCAACGCCATCTCCACCATCATCATCGTGGTTTCCATGGGCGTCATGCTGATCACCGCGCGCTTCTACAAATTCGGCGGCGAGCGATGAGCACCGTCGAGGTCATAGGCGCGGTGAAGCAATACGGGGCGCTCGCCGCCCTGGACGACGTGTCGCTCAGCTTCACCGACGGCGAGTTCTTCGGCCTGCTGGGCCCGAGCGGCAGCGGCAAGACCACGCTGCTGCGGTCGATTGCCGGCTTCATCGAGCTCGATTCCGGCCGCGTGCTCCTGGACGGCGCGGATATCGGCCGCACGCCGGTGCATAAGCGCGATATCGGCATGGTGTTCCAGAACTATGCCTTGTTCCCGCACATGACCGTCTTCGACAACGTCGCCTTCGGCCTCAGCGTGCGCAAGCTCGACGGCGCCGAGACCAAGCGTCGGGTCGATGAGATCCTCGGCCTGGTGCGCCTCA